>JAUJMG010000184.1 GCA_030446955.1 Thermomicrobiales bacterium | reverse complement strand
CGACACGACGCTGGTGGCCTACGTCGTCCTCTCGGGGCCGTTCTCGCCGGAGTGGCTGCGGGAGCCCCTCCGCGCGAGGCTGCCCGAGGCACTGGTCCCGAGCGCGTACGTTTCGGTCTCTGCCCTGCCGCTCGCCCGGACGGGCCAGATAGACGAGCGGGCCCTCTGCCGGCTGCCCGTGATCGACGACCTGCTGATGCGGCGCTGGGAGCAGCATCTAGAGTCGCTCCCGGATGTCGATCAGGTCGCCCTCATCGCGGAAGAGAAGGTCCGGCGCTTCCCCCCGTTGCACCTGGACGACCTGCTCCCCGAGCAGACACCAGCGGCGTCAGCGGCCGGACCGGCCGCGAGCCTGAACGACTCGATCACCGCGAAGGAGGAGGGCCGGCCCATGGCGCTGGCCGACGGGGGGCCGCTCACCGTCCCGGACGACGCACCCGAAACCCTCACCGAGGCACTCCTCCGGAACGCGACCGAGCACGCGGACAAGGGCATCACCTACGTCCGATCCGACGGCTCAGAGACGTTCCAGAGCTATGCTACGCTGCTCGACCGGGCCAGGCGCATCCTGGCCGGACTGCAGGAGCGGGGCCTCCGGCCCGGCGACCGGGTCATCCTGCAAGTAGACGCGCTCGAGGATCACTACCCAGCTTTCTGGGCCTGCATCCTGGGTGGCATCGCCCCGGCCACGGTCGCCGTGGCCCCGTCTTACGCCGAACGCAACGGCGTCGTCGACAAGCTATTCAGCGCATGGGAGCTGTTGGGCCATCCCCCCATCCTGACCAGCCGCCACCTGGTCGAGCCGCTCGCCGGGCTCGCGCGGCTGCTGCCGATGGACGGCCTTACCATCCTCCCGGTCGACGAGCTCAAGGACAGCCCGCCGACCGGCCGCATTCACCACAGCCAACCCGACGATGTGGCTTTCCTTCAGCTCACGTCGGGAAGCACCGGCGTCCCGAAGTGCATCCAGGAGGTGCACCGCTCGATCGTCGCCCACGTCCACGCCGTGCGCCAGTTCGATGGCCATACCCCCGACGACGTCACGCTCAACTGGATGCCCGTCGACCACGTCGGCACAATACTGATGTACAACCTCAAGGACACGTATCTTGGCTGCCAACAGGTCCACGTCAAGACCGACCTGATCCTCGCCAATCCCTTGAAGTGGCTGGACTTACTGGAGGCCCAAGGCGTCAACTATACGTGGTCGCCCAACTTCGGCTACAAGCTGGTTGCCAACCAGCTGGCGAAGGCCACCGGCCGCCGCTGGGACCTTTCGCGGATGCGCTTCTTCATGAACGCTGGCGAGCAGGTCACGCTGCCAGTGGCCCGCGACTTCCTGACGCGTGTCGCCCCCTTCGGCGTTTCCGAGCGGGCGATGCAGCCGGCTTACGGCGGGGCTGAGACCTGCACGCGCATAACCTGCCACAACCATTTCGACGTTCGGACGGGCGCGCGTCGATTCCTCAAGTCTTCTCTTGAGGGCCGGCTGCAGGAAACCGACGGCGATGATTCGACGACAACTACCTTCATCGACCTCGGGCCGCCCATTCCCGGCGTCCAGCTCCGGATCGTCGACCGCAACAACGAGCTCCTCCCGGAGGGCGTGATCGGCCGCCTCCAGATCAAGGGCCCCGTCGTCACACCTGGCTACCTCGACAACGAGGCGGCCGACAGAGAGGCTTTCGTCGGCGATGGCTGGTTAAGCCTCGGCGACCTTGGCTTCATCCTCGACGGCCGCCTGAGCCTGACCGGGCGCGAGAAGGAGACGATCCGCGTCCGTGGGGCAACCTTCTACAGCCACGAGATCGAGGACGTGGTCAACGCGGTCGAGGGCGTCGAGCCGACCTTCGTTGGAACTTGCGCCATCGCCGACCCGGCTACGGGGACGGAAGGCTTCGCGGTCTTCTTCGTCCCCAAGGCCGAGGCCACCGAGGATGCGGTCGAGCTGGTCCGGACGATCCGGGCGCGAGTCGCCGCGAGCCTCGGGGTGAGCCCGACCTATGTCGTCCCACTGGCAACCGAGGACTTCCCGAAGACGACGAGCGGTAAGATACAGCGCGGCCAGCTCAAGGAGGCATTCGAGGCCGGGCGGTTCCGGGACACGCTCAAGGCGCTCGATGTCGCCCTCGAGAACGCCAACACCCTCCCCGACTGGTTCTACCGCCGGGTTTGGCGCCGCCGAGAGCCTCTCGACGCCGCCAGGGTAGTCGGACAAACCCTGGTACTCCTCGACCGATCGGGCCTGGGAACGTCCCTGGCCGAGCGGGCACGCCGAGACGGCCGGCCGTGGGTCGAGGTCGAGGCGGGCCCGGCGTTCGAGAAGCTCGACCGGAACCGGTATCGCATCGACCCCGGCAGCCCGGCCGACCATCAGCGTCTGCTGGCCACGCTCGCTCAGGATGGCATCAGCGTCGAAGAAGTGGTGCACCTCTGGAGCTACGGCGCGAACGCGGGTGAGATCACCGACTTGCACACGCTCGAAGCCGCCCAGGAGCGGGGCGCCTGCAGCCTGCTGTTCCTGCTCCAGGCGCTCGCCGGTGGCCGTTCCCCCGACCAAACGGTACGCCTGCTGGTGGTCTCCAGCCACGCCCAGCCGGTCCTTCCGACCGACGGGGTTGCCTGCGAGCAGGGCCCCCTGCTCGGTCTGGTCCGGACCGCCCCTCAAGAGTGGCCCTGGCTCGAGTGCCGCCACGTCGACTTCCAGGCCGATGACCTCGAGGCGGATGCGGACGCCGTGCTCCGCGAGCTGCGGGCGGTTACGGCGGAAGGGGAGGTGGCCTATCGCGACGGCCAGCGCTGGGTACCACGCTTGGAGCACGTCGACCTTCGCCGCGAACAGGCCCGGCCGCTGCCGTTCGAGCGCGGCGGGCTGTACCTCGTGACCGGCGGCCTGGGCGGCGTCGCCAGCGAGGTCGCCGCGTACCTGCTCGAGCAGCACGAGGCCAGGCTGTTGCTGGTGGGCCGGACGCCGCTCCCCGAGCCCGAAGTCTGGGATACAGAGGCGCGCTCGGACACCGTCGCCGGACGTATCGCGGCGTACCGGGCGTTAGAGCAGCTCGGCGGCGAGGTCCTCTACCGCTCGACCGACGTCGCCGATCCCGACCGGCTGCGCGCCGTCGTGGCCGAGGCGGAAACCCGCTGGGGGCGCCCGCTGGACGGCATCATCCACCTCGCTGGAAAGTTCGAGGAGCGCCTGCTGGCCGAGGAGACGCGCGAGACGTTTATGGCGAACCTGCGACCCAAGCTACAGGGTACCTGGGCGCTCCACGAGCTGGTGAAGGACCGGCCGGACTGCGCCTTCATCACCTTCTCCTCGGCGAACGGGCTCTTCGGCGCCTTCGGCGCGGGGGCCTACGCCGCCGCCAACGCCTTCCTGGATAGCTTCGCCCACTACCGGCTACGGGCAGGCCTGCCGAGCGCCTGCTTCGCCTGGAGCCTTTGGGAGGGGCTCGGCATGGCCCGCGATTACCCGCTTGAGAAACAGGAACTCTCGCGTGCCCGTGGGTTCCTGCCGGTCGCGCCGGAGCAAGGGCTGAACAGCTTCCTGGCCGGCCTGCATCGCGACCATGCCCACCTGCTAGTGGGCCTCGACGCCACCCGGTCGCACATCGGCCGGCACGTCGAGCAGCCGGCCGAGAGCACGCGCATACTCCGCGCCTACCTCACCACCAGAAACGGCCACGCTCCCACTGTTTGGCCGGACGGGCAGGAGGTGCGGGACCGGTTCGGAACGCCGACCGCCTGCGAACTGGTACGGCTCCCGGAGCTACCACTGACCGAGGCAGGCGCGGTCGATCGGACCCGCTTAGCGGAGGAGTTGGGTCAGCACGCCACGGCAGACCAGGCCACACCCCAAACGGAGACGGAGCATGCTGTCGCCCGGATCTGGCAGGATCTGCTGGGGGTCCCGCAGGCCGGCATCCACGACAACTTCTTCGACCTGGGAGGGTACTCCCTGGTGGCTACCCAGGTCGTCTCCCGCATCAGCGGCGCCTTCGGAGTCGAGCTGCCCATGCGCAGCCTATTCGAGGCGCCGACCATAAGCCAGCTCGCCCGCGTCGTGGACGACCGGCGAGAGACAGGTTCCTCTGCCGCGAAGCCTGCCATTGGTTTCGAAGATGTCGAGGAGGGACGACTGTGACCACTGCTCCATTAGTTTTTATGCTGTCGCCACCACGTTCAGGATCAACCCTACTGCGCGTGATGCTGGGGGACACCCTAGCCTGTTCGCCCCACCGGAGCTGGAACTGCTTTCTTTCGGAGCTGGAACTGCTTTCTTTCGGAGCTGGAACTGCTTTCTTTCGGAGCTGGAACTGCTTTCTTTCAATACCCTGGCGCAAAGAAAAGCGGCTCTTAGTGGCCTCCTGAAAGGCGTCCCCCTCATCAGTATCGGCTCAAATACGAAGAGTTGGTCAATCAGCCAAGATCGGTTATGGAAGGGCTTTGCCAATATTTGGATCTGGCGTTCCATCCCTACATGCTGCAACCATTTGGGGATCAGGAAACGAGGATGACCGATGATGTCCATCCGGGGCCAAAAATGGTAGGAGATCTCAAGTTTCATCAGAAACAAGGGATTGATGCAAAGGTTTCCGACGGGTGGCGAGCGGACGATACCGAGGATTTCCTCGGAGGCATCATCTGGTGACTCGCGGAGTCACCGGGTTACGAGAGGCCGCCCGGTCAAGCGGAGAATTCGAAACATCGGCTTCCTCCATGGCCCCGCTGAGCCCAGACGACTTCGACGAAGGAAGATTATGAAGGTAAGATTGTAACTCATGCAGGTTGCAACCGACGAAAGGATTACGTCTTATGAAGGCGACAGCGCTGCTCCTCGAACTTCTGCGCAACGGCACCCAATTATGGGTCGAAGGCGACGAGTTGCGCTTTCGAGCCCCCAAAGGGGTTCTCACCCCGGACCTGCGTGAGGGACTCTCCCGGCACAAGCCGGAAATCGTCGACCTGCTCGGGCAACGGGCGAAGTATGTGCTGCCTTCCTTTGCCCAGCAGCGACTCTGGTTTCTCAACCAGTTCGAGCCCGACAACACCTTTTACAACACTCCTATCGCCGTGCGCCTCACTGGCCAGCTCAACGTGGCCGCGCTGGAGCAGAGTTTGCGTGAGCTGGCACAGCGCCACGAGGCTTTGCGAACGACCTTTGCTTCGGTAGAAGGACAACCGTTGCAGGTCATCGACCTGACACCTTCCCTGGCCTGGACGCTACCGGTGATCGACGATCTCCGCGAGCTGCCGGAGAGCGAGCGTCAAGCCGAGGCACGGCGGCTGGCGGAGGAGGAGGCGCGGCGCCCCTTCGACCTGGCGTGCGGGCCGGTTTGGCGGGCTCGACTGTTGCGGTTGGATCCAGCCGAGCACGTGCTTCTCTTGACCATACACCACATCGCCTTCGACGGCTGGTCGATGGGGGTGCTGTTCCGGGAATTGGCGGCGCTCTACGAGACCTTCTCCGAGGGGAAGCCTTCACCGCTCCCGGAGCTACCCATCCAGTACGCCGACTTCGCCGTGTGGCAGCGGCAGTGGCTGCAAGGAGAGGTGCTGGAGGGACAACTTTCCTACTGGAAGCAGCAGTTTAGCGGGAGTACGCCGGTGCTAGAACTGCCCACGGACCGTCCTCGACCACCGGCCCAAACCTTCCGCGGGGCGCGCCAATCACTCACGCTACCCAAGCCCTTGACCGAGGCACTCAAGGAGTTGAGCCGGCGGGAGGGGGTCACCCTGTTCATGACGCTGCTGGCTGCCTTTCAGACGTTGCTGCACCGTAACACGGGGCAGGACGACATAGTGGTGGGCTCTCCCATCGCCAACCGCAACCGAGCGGAGATCGAAGGGCTCATCGGCTTCTTCGTCAACACGCTCGCTCTGCGCACGGATCTCTCCGGCGATCCCACATTCCAAGAGCTGCTGGGGCGGGTGGGTGAGGTGACTTTGGAGGCCTACGCGCACCAGGACCTGCCGTTCGAGAAGCTGGTGGAGGAGCTCAAGCCCGACCGATACGCGAGCGGCACGCCACTGTTCCAGGTGATGTTTGTCCTCCAAAATGCTTTAGGCTCAACCCTGGAGTTGACAGGCTTAAGGACCGATCAGTTGGAGGTCGACAACGGAACGGCGAAGTTCGATTTAGTGCTCGATGCGACGGAGGGGCCAGAAGGGCTGCGTGCGACGCTTGAGTACAACACCGACTTGTTCGACGCCGCTACGGCTAACCGGATGCTGGGGCATTTCGAGACCCTGCTCGAAGGCGTCGTGGCCGACCCCGAACAGCGCCTATCCGAGCTGTCGCTCTTGACCGAAGCCGAGCGGCAGCAGTTGCTGGTCGAGTGGAACGACACGGGGACCGATTACCCACGGGACAAGTGCGTCCACGAGCTCTTCGAGGAGCAGGCGGAAAGGACCCCCGACGCCGTCGCCTTGGTCTTCGAGGATCAGCAGTTGACCTATCGCGAGTTGAACCGCCGTGCCAACCACCTGGCGCATGCGCTGCGCGAGCTGGGGGTGGAGCCGGATACGCTCGTAGGTGTCTGCCTGGAGCGTTCACCAGAGATGATCGTAGCGTTACTGGGCGTCCTCAAAGCCGGCGGCGCCTACGTGCCGCTCGATCCGACCCACCCCGCGGAGCGCTTGGGGTTCATGCTGGAAGACGCGGCCACGCCGGTCGTGCTGACCCAGGAGGCGACGCGGCACGCGCTGCCGCCTGCGCACGCGGCGCGCACGCTCTGCCTGGATGCGGACCGTGCCGGGATCGAGCGGGCCAGCACGGGGAATCCGTCGAGTGGGGCGACAGCCAACGACTTGGCCTACGTGATCTACACCTCGGGCTCGACGGGCAAGCCCAAGGGGGTATGCGTGCCGCACCGGGCCGTGGTCCGCCTGGTGGTGAACGCTGACTACGCCCCGCTCAAGAGCGAAGACATCGTGGCGCAGGCCTCCAACGCCACCTTCGACGCGGCTACCTGGGAAGTCTGGGGGGCGCTGCTCAACGGCGCGCGGCTGGTCGTCCTGGAGCGGGAGACGGTGCTCTCGCCGCGCGCCCTGGCCGCCGAGATCGAGCGGCATAAGATCAGCGCGCTGTTCTTGACGACGGCCCTCTTCGAGCAGGTGATCCGCGAGGACCCGAAGGCGTTCGGCCCGCTGCACCACCTGCTTTTCGGCGGGGAGTCGGTCGAGCCTCAGCGGGTGCGCCAGATCCTGGCCGGAGGGGCGGCGCCCGGGCGTCTGGTGCACGTCTACGGCCCGACAGAGACGACGACGTTCGCCACTTGGTACCTGGTGGAAGAAGTGGGGGAGAGGGAGGCGAAGATCCCCATAGGTCGGCCGATCGCCAACACCGAGGCCTACGTGCTCGACGCCCATCTGCGGCCGGTGCCGGTGGGCGTGGCCGGGGAGCTTTGCATAGGGGGGCCGGGGGTGGCTCGCGGCTACCTGAACCGCCCCGAGCTGACGGCCGAGAAGTTCGTCCCCCACCCCTTTAGCGACGAGCCGGGGGCGCGGCTCTACAAGACGGGGGATCTGGCCCGGTATCTCCCCGAGGGGAACGTCGAGTTCTTGGGGCGGTTCGACT
>JAUJMG010000022.1:20979-22438 GCA_030446955.1 Thermomicrobiales bacterium | reverse complement strand
GGCGCTGACCCTCTACAACCGGCTCAGCAGCGCCCGGCGGATCCTCGCATCCGTCTCCAGCACGTCGTCGAATGGCGCATCACGAAACACGGCGGGCTAAGCAAGAGAACGAGGCGACCGACCGATGACCGGAGCGGAGATCGATAGACTGTCGGTCGTGAGACCGAGGAGTGCCGAGCGCAGGACTGGTTCCCTACCAAATCGCAGCGTGGCGGACGGCACATCGATGCTCGACGCTCATCCCGAGACGGGCGGCGGAGGGGCTTCCTGCGGCGGCGTGACGGAGGAGAACGGTCCCGTCCTCAGTGGCGGAACGTCCATCCCGGTGAAGGAAGAAGGCCTGCCAGACAATGACAGGGGGAGTGGTTCCGCTTAGAGCCCCTTACGGACTTGCGGGGGGCGGGGTGAGGTCGAGCTATACGAGGGTACCGAGGGCCTGAGCGACTCGGGGATAAGCCGTTCCCCTGAGCCTGACTCGGACCTCGGTGCTCTCGTCCTCCCATCGTCGGCGCAAACGCCATGATGCTTGCGGAACGGAGACCGCTCCGGAGACGAGCCTTCCGCAAAATCCAGAACACGCTTCACGATTGCAAGACTTGCCGGTTGGAGTGGTGTCGGGGGTTGGGGCCATAGTGCGTGGTAGCGCACGGGCGTTGAGAGCGCGGTTTCCGACGTGACTCGGCCCGTCACGCGGTCCCGTTGAGGTCGCTTTAAGTGCACCCCGCCTCAACCTGATTGACACAGGTGTGCACTCGCTGCTGGCAGAAGGCGGCGATGAGGCGACTTGGGCAGGCGGTTTACGGGTAAGCACGGGGCGATCCAGCGACGCCCAGCTCATGGGCGTTTTTGGTTGGCTTGGCGGTGGACTCTCTCCTGGTATAGGACGCTCCGCCGGCGTTTGGACGTGCGCTCCTGAAGCTGTAGGTGGCCGAGTGTCACGAGGCGCGCTCCAACGGGTGTACACCCGGCGTTTCATGCCGTAACCGAGGACACCACACCTGCTGGCGACGCACGGTAGGGGACTCGCACGGGTTCCGAGCGCTCCAAATCGATTGTCCCTGGCACTGGCCGCTCCGAGCAGAGTTCCGCCCGTGCTGCGAGCGGATCGGCAGGAATCCGCAGCCGATGCAGCCGCAGCGACGAGCGGAGGTTCGTCAGAAAACGCTTAGCGGTCAATGGATCCCCAACCGACTCCTCTAGCGCCTTCAAGTCACCACACGCGAGGGCCTCGCGCGCGGCCACGACTGCTGGGGCGTCCGACGGATCAGGACTCACGAAGCGTGCAATGACCCAGGCGTCCGGCAGGGACTTCTCATGGCCGGGCCGGGTCCGCGCCGTCAGTCGCACTCGGGCGGCGATTGGGTCGCTCAGCCCGAGACGGTCGACCACGTGCACCCCTAGTCCAGCGGCGTAGGCGGGGAGACCGATGTTGCGCCGGGCGACCACGAGGGCGATGTCG
>JAUJMG010000022.1:10635-20879 GCA_030446955.1 Thermomicrobiales bacterium | reverse complement strand
CCCGGGCCCAGTGAAAGGCGGCATAATCGCTGATCGTGATCGGGTTCGGCTGCCCGGCGCCCTGCACGTAGTAGCCCCGCTCATCCGCGATCCCGCTCGGCCCGCTCCCCCCGGCGTATGGCACCCGCAGCCATAGAGAGCAGGCGGTCGCCCAGATGACCACCAGGAGCGCTGCACCCTTGGACAGCAGTTCGCCGCTTCGACTGCCCGATACGGGCACGATCACGGTAGCCGCCGGAAGGAGCACGCCGAACAGTCCGGGCAGGAGCATCCGCCCGTGCATGAAGTCCCCGCCGACGCGGATCACGAAGGCGGCGTGTACAGCGGCTGCGAGCACCGGGGCCAACAGCACCGCCGTCACCGCTCGACCGCACCGCGACCAGGCGCGGCTCACGCTCGCCGCCCACCAGCCGATTATCAGGAGCAGCGGGACCCACAGCGCGTACGTGGCGGTAAAATCCTCCGCGTAGCGCCAGCCCTGGGACCAGTAGGCGGAGCCAGCTTCCTTTGCGAGGGCGGTGTTCGGCACCAAGGCGGCGAAGTAGCCCATCCGAAAGATTTGATAGACCGCTGGCACGAAGACCGCCGTCAGCAGCAGCCCGGCTCCGCCAAAGATCCCTGTCTTACGGCGCTGAGCGGAGACGTAATCGACCAGGAGTGCCGCCAGAAAGGCGCCGCTAAAGATCGCCAGATCCGGCCTGATCAGCGGACCCAACCCGAGCACGAAGGCGGCACCGGCCCAGGACCGCCGTTCTCCGGAGCGTACGCTCCGCGGCTGTGACGGGAGGGGCACATCGATCGCGCATGCTCGGACTAGCAACCAGAACGAGGCGCCGAGCCAGCCGAAGACGAGGCCCGTCTCCAGCCCGGAGGTGGCGAAATCCCAGACGGGCGGGAGGGCGACGAAGATCGCTGCGCCCAGCGGCAGCATGAGGCCCGGTCGGTCCGAGGGGCCGCTCGCGTCGAGGCGCCGCGCGAGGCGTGCTGCGCCAGCCTGGGCCGCAACGAGCCCGCCGATTGAGAGAAGCAGTCCGATGACCACCGCGCCGGCCTCCAATGGGCCGCCGAGGGCGGCCCACACCGCAAGCAGCGCGACCCAGAGGGGACCTGTGTAGGCCTCGACGCGCTCGCCGGGATTGAAGACCGGGCCATGCCCCGCGAGCAACTGCCGGACCACCCGTAGGTAGATGAAGCCGTCGTCCGCGAGCCACCGCCGGTGATAGCCCATCGTCAGCAGGACCAGAACGGGTAGAACAACAATAGCACCCGCCAGGCCCGAGCGGAGCTGCCGTGCACTCCCGTTTCCATCTGGCCCCATGCGTGCTCGCTCCGCTGCCATACGTGTCAACACGTCTCTGCCTGTGCTCTCGGCCATCGCTATCCACTATCGCGGATCCGGATGAGCGGCAACTAGGCGGCGCTTGCCCGCGGTCACGGGTCGACACTCATTCTGGCTCTCGATCGGGAGGGACGACTGCGGCGACTGGCGCGCCGTCTCGAGTAGGTGCTCCGAGGCGACCGTTTCCAGGCGGTGCTTGTCTGGCCGGTAGGTGACGTTGTGCTGCGTCCATGGTTCGTCGCGGCGGACCAGCGTCAGATGCTGAGCCGGTGGCAAGACCGCCACCGGCTGGCCGTCAAAGCCGTGCCCGACGTAGATCCGCCAACGCCAGAACTCCGCGTAGCCCGACCAGGCCAGCACCCCACATCGAAACGTTTGGAGGAGAAGATGCGGTACCGATCCTCGGTGCGGCCCCGCCTCCGGGTGAATCTTGCCTCGCTCACTCCCTCGCTGTGACCCGCGTCCCACCAGCCCCATTGCTGTACGCCAAGATCAAGTGCCCTTTAACATTGGGTCATGACTACCATCGCTTGGGTCCGCCTGACCGCCTCCGGTCTCCGCCTTCCATCGCGGCTGTGTCCTGACGCCCTCGGTGTGCTGGCCTTTCTTGTGTACACGGTGGTCGCGACCCGGCACCTGCTCCTCGGCGGTACGATGGTGGGCATCGACTCGGCGCTCCAGTTCTACCCCAGGTTTTTCCTCCTCGGCGAACGACTCCGCTCAGCTGATGTCCCAGGTTGGAACCCGCACCAGTTCGCGGGGACTCCCTTTGCGGCGGACCCGGAGTCGGGTTGGATGTATCTGCCGGCGATGCTCCTGTTCACCGTTCTGCCGATGGCGACCGCGGCCACGGTGTTCGTCTTCGCCCACTTCGTGCTGGCCGGCCTGGCCACCTATGCCCTCAGCCGTGTGCTTGGCATGACCGTGCCAGGCGCACTTGTGGCGGCGACAGCGCACGGGTTCTCCGGCTTCTTTTACTACCGCTCCCCTTGCTGCACCGCGCACGTGCAAGTGGCTGCCTGGCTACCGTTGACCCTCCTCAGCGTCGAGTTGGCTCTCCGAAGCCGGACCTGGCTGAGCCGGGTCTGCTGGTGGGCGGCGACGGGATTGACCATCAGCCAGATCCTCGCGGCCTGGCTCGGCCAGGGCGCCTACTACGCTCTCGTGACGCTTGGGAGTTACCTCGCCTATCGCACGCTCCTTGATCCACCGGGTACGGCGCCTGTCCGCGACCGCTTCTTGATGCTCGTGCTTCACGGAGCGGCGGTGCTCCTGTTTGGATTTGGCTTGGCGGCTGCCAGCGTCCTGCCTCAGCTGGAGTTCAACGCGCTATCCAACCTGGCGGGCGGGTACAGCGGCGAGGAGGCCATCGTCGGCGGCTGGGAGTTGAAGCGGGAGCTTGCCGAGCGGCTGCTCGGCCAGACAGGCTGGTACGCAGGCGGGGCCACCGTGGCGTTAGCCTTCGTCGCCCCTCTTCTCGCACGGCGGCGGTTTGCCACGCCCTACTTCGCGGTGCTTGTGGTGGGCAGCCTTGTGGTGGCCGGCAAGCAGACGGCGCTACTCCACGCAATGATGTACCGCTTGCTGCCGCGCTTCGAGGATCTGCACCGGCACTGGCCAGATCGGGTCTTGCTCGTCTTCTACCTCGGTGCGGCACTGCTGGCCGGCTCCACCGTCTCCTCCCTCGGCTCCTGGCGATGGCGGCCCACATTCGCCGTCTTCGCTGCGCTGCTACCCACCGTGGCGATGCTTCTCGTGCAGACCCACGCCGTGATGGTGCCGTCCACGACTGTGTATACGGTGATCCTTGCCGGACTGCTAGCGGCGGCGTACGCAATGTTGCCTGGCCGGCTTGTGGGGGAGGCGGTGCTCGCCGCGCTCGCTGTGGCGGTCTTCGTCGATCTCGTGGCGACCGGTCATCGCATCGTCGCGCGAGACCAAGGTCATTTCTTCAAGCTCGATCTTGAGTCCCACTACGCCGCGGAAGGGGCGGCCTCGTTCCTCCAGTCGGCCCAGCAGTCTCAGCCGGTTCGCTACTTCGGCTACGATCCCCGTCTTCTTGAGGAGGCCCCCTGGCCGCCGGCCCCCTACCGTTACCACTTCGCCGAGCCGCGGACAACCGCGCTGCTGGTCAACAATCGGGCGACGGTCGTCGGTCTTCAGGACATTCAGGGCTACAACCCGCTTCAGCTCGCCTCTTACGTCGAGTTTCTGATCGCCCTCAACGGGAAGCCGCAGGAGTACCACGAGGCAAACGTGCTCGAATCCGGTCTGGGGTCTCCCTTGCTCAACCTGTTCAACGTGGGCTACGTCGTCGTCCCTGCTGAGGTCCCGCCCGAACGGCCGGACCTGCAACGCCTCCTTGATCGGCACCCGGTTGTCTATCGAGACCATCAGGTCACGGTGCTCGAAAACCGAGACGCGTTGCCCCGCGCGTGGATCGTTCACGCTGCGGAGCAGGTTGAGCGGGGCGAAATCTTGAAGCGACTCGTGACGGGGGGCGTCGATCCGCGGCAGACAGCGCTTCTGACGGAGGCGCCACCGCCGTTGGACCAGCCAAGGAACGCTACCGCTGACTCAGCGGTCGTGATGGGCTACAGCGGGGACCGGATCGAGGTCCGCACCCGAACGGAAGCGGCCGGTCTCCTGATGCTCAGTGAGGTGTACTACCCAGCGTGGAAGGCGTACGTCGACGGCAAGCAGACGCGAGTTTATCAAGCGGATCATTTGCTCCGAGCGGTGCCGGTGCCGCCAGGCGAGCACACGGTAGAGCTGCGATTTGAGTCTCGCGCGTTGAGGGTCGGCATGCTCATCTCGCGCGCTACCTACGCCACCGTACTCCTCGTCGCCACGCTAGCAGGAGTACGGCGTTACCGAGCCCGCAGACCACGTTAGGCGACACCTCTATTATCCCAGGCGACTCTTCCCGCCCTGCAGGGAGCCCAGGACGATCCACCACGCCCAGTGCAAGCACATCCAGGCCGGTGGACCGCGCTCACAGATGGCGAGCAGCGGTAACTCGCCCGTCTCTGTCCCTCGGTGCTTGGTGCTTGCATGAAGGGTTCGAGGTCTTGCGGCCCATGCTCAGAGACCCAGTGCCTGGTGGTCTGTCAAGACTAACGCGCCGATGGCATCGCCTATCACCCACGAGTTCATCCTTTCCTGGCTTCCTCCTGTGCCGTGCAACGACCCGGCTCCTCACTCTTGACGCACCACTAGGGTGTGCTCAAGACGGGCGGCGCCAGGGCTCTCCTCATTCGGTCGAGGGGGCGCGTCGTCGCTTCACGACTGGCTGGGTGGGAGGCGGGAGCGGGCGCCTACCAGGGGAGCGATGGCATTGTTCTCAGGTCTGGGCAAGGAACTCGTTCAGGATTGCCACCAGGCGGTTTACCTCGGCCGGGTCGACCACTGTAGGAGCGTCCCGGTTGAACCTCACCCCCAGTTCGCTCAGGAAGATCACGCCAAAGATGGCGGTGTAGAGGGCAAGCAGCGCCCGCCGCTGGTCGTCCAGCTTCAGCTCGTCCGTCCAGTACGCGACGTAGTCGGTGTCGTAGCCGGCCTTCAAGAGGGCCATCTGCGTGAGAGCAGGGGTCAGCAAGGGGTCGCCAAAGCAGACCACGTCGACGTCGACGATGCCGCTCAACCGCACCTGGTGCACCAGGACGTTCTTCGTCGTGGTGTCGTCGAGGAAGGCGAGCGGCTTCACGGTCGCGAGGAGCGGTCGGTAGGCCGCCACCCGTTCCTCGACCCGGTCGACGTGATCAGTTGCCACCGCCCCGACCGCCTTGATGCGTTCCCGGGCGGTCCGCAGCGCGGTGAGCAAGACATCCTCCCACGTCCCGTGCAGGGATGGGTCGTCGTACGACGCGGCGTAGCCAAAGCCGGGGCCGGGCGGCATTTTCCCGACGGCACGCTGAATCTCGACGATGCGCCGGGCCAACGAGCGCCGCTCAATGGATGACAGGGCTGGGTACTCGTTAAGCAGGTCCCGGCCCGGGAGCCGCTCCAGCAGCATGAAGGGGAAGGACCCGTCGGGTGGCCGGTCCGCGAAGGCAAGGAGGCGGGGCAGCGGCACGCCGCGCGAGCGGAGCCTCTGGTGCCAGTAGACGGCGCTGGTGAAGCTTTCCCCCTGGTCTGCCTTGGCCAGCCGGGCGACAACCTGGAGACCGCCGTCCAGCACGACATCGTAGACATAGTGAGCAAGACCGGTCGGAAAGCGGACGACCGCGTGCACGTCGGTCCTCAGGATGCTCCGGACAAGGGTTGCCGCGTCACACTCCGTCGGCGTCTGTGCCGTTTCCTCTCGCCTCGACCCCATGAAGCTCGCCTACCCGATCAGGATGATCGCCGGGATACCGGATTCATGGAGGTGGCGCCGCCCCTTTGCCGAAACCGCTTCTCCGCAACGACCGCCTCGGGTCGAGCCGTTGGCCGGATGCGTCTCGTGCTTGATGGCTCCGGTCGTCATCAGCCCGGAGCCTGGCGGCTGCTTGAGGCGTTCGCCGCTCGTCAGCAGGGTGACGCGCCAGCATCGGCTCACGGTCGCGCTCCGCTCGCGGGTGGAGGTTGGTCGAGTAGCCGGCTCCGCTGAGACCGAACCCGCGGCGAGCAACATCCCCCCGTTCGCTCCCCCCGGAGTGCGAGTGTGTGGATGATCACCTAGGCTTCCAGGTGGGCCAACTGCTCTTCGACCGAGCCGACGAGCTCCGTGATGGTTGCCGTATCGAAGGCGAGGCGGGCGCCGGCGGCGGCGAAGAGCTCAGGCAGCGGCCGGGTGCCGCCCAGCGCCAGGGCACGCCGGTAGGCGGCGACGGCGCCGGCCTGGTCACGCAGGCTGTGGCGCCAGACCTGGAGGGCGCCGAGCTGCGCGATGCCGTACTCGATGTAATAGAAGGGGTACAGGAAGATGTGGAGTTGGCGATACCAGCGCGCGACCCGCTCGGCCTCAAGGCCGGTCCAGTCGATCCCGGGATCGAAACGGCCGAAGATCCGCAACCAGGCGGCGTCCCGGGCGTCCCGGTCGTGGCCCTCCCCGCTCGTGTAGATCCAGTGCTGGAAGGCGTCGACCGTCGCGATCCACGGGAGCGAGTCGATGGCCCGCTCAAGTTGCTCGACGTATGCCCGGCGGGCCTCAGCCTCGTCGTAGAACCCACCTTCGCTCCGCGCAAGATAAGGCACGGAGAGGAGTTCCATCGCCATCGAGGCGACCTCGGCCATCTCCGCGCCAGGATGCCATTGAAAGAGATAGGGATGGACCTGAGCCTCGAAGCCGTGGAACGCGTGTCCGGCCTCGTGGAGCAGTGTCCGCACGTCGCGCGCGACTCCCGCCGCGTTCATGAAGATGAAGGGGCGGCGGCGGTAGGGCAACGCGGTGCAGTAGCCGCCAGGGGCCTTCCCCTTGCGGCTCTCAAGATCCAGCAACCCCTCGCGCCGCATGATCCCGAAGTAGTCACCTAGCGGTGGATCAACACGGGCGAAGATGGCCTCCGACCGCTCGGTTAGGTCCTCGACCGTGGCGAAGGGATGGAGGGGCGGGCGGCCGAGCGGGTCTGGCTCTGTGTCCCAGGGCCGCAGGCTGTCGACGCTGAGCTGCCGGCGCCGCCGCTCGGCGCGCCGTGCCAAAACCGGCACGACCGCCTCGGCGACCGCGTCGTGGAAGGTTCGGCAGTCGTCGGGGATGTAGTCGAAGCGGTCCTTGGCCTGGTGAACGTAGTCGCGGTAGTTGTCGAACCCGGCGTTGCGCGCGGTCTGCTGCCGCAGCGCGTACAGGGCGTCAAAGAGGTCGGCCAGGGCGTCACGCTGCTCGATGTAGGGCGCGGCCTGGAGCTTGTAGGCGCGCTCACGGACTTCGCGCTGCGGGTCGAGGAGGAAGGGCGCGAGGCGAGGCAGCGGCAGCTCCTCACCATCCCAGGGGGCCGACATGCCGCCGGTAAGTTTCTGGTAGCGGGCTTTCAATTCCTCTTCGCGCTGCTGAAGCGGGACGTTTTCGACTCGGAAGAGGTCGCGCTGATTGCGGAACCGGCGTAGGACGGTCTCCATGTCGGCGCGGTTGTAGCCGCTGTCAAGCAGGCGGCCGGCGAGGCGGACCCGCTGTTCGTCCATGCGAGGGCCGATCTCGCCCGCGAAGCGGAGGTAAGCGGCCTCCTTGACGGGGTCGGTGGTGTCGGCCCCGTAGGCGATTTCGGCCAGCCGCCCGGTCTCCTCCAGCGCCTCTTCCAGCGCTGACCAGTCGGCCAGCCAGGCATCGGCGTGGGGCGGGTCGAGCGGGCGCTCGGCCAGCGCGTCATAGTGCGGCAGGATGTCGGGCCAGGACGCGTTCGCAAACATGTCCGGCGTCGGACGGGCGCTGGTGGTCACCAATCTCCCTCTCCTTGCTCTGTTCTCCGACCCCAGAATCTGGTCTGCCCATAGCTCCATGTGAGAGGGGAGGATACACGCGCTCGCTTCCCCTCGTTGAGCGATGCCCATCGTTGAGAACCACAGCGCCCAGCTGGCGGAGACGCTTCCCCGACGATGATGCCCCGGCCCTTACGCGCTGGCGAACCATTAGTCTTGAATGCCCGGATTGGCTGCAATGATGGCTTCCGCCATCTCCCAAACCCAGGGAAGGGTTTGCTTGACCTGGTCGCTGCGCTGCCGAAGATCGACGGACGACGTGATCTCAAGATCACCGAGCAAGTGTCGAAAGCCGGGATCAACGCGTTCCCACGTCTCCGGTGGGGCGTCGTGGTGCAGCACCTTCTGACACCTGGCATAGGTAGCGACCATCCAGAAGATCGCTTCTCGATGGTTGCCGCGCTCGATCAGTTCCCGGCTTCCGTCGATGGCGATCGGGCGGGCAAGGTTGCTGATGTCGGAGGTGAAAAAGTACGGCGTCTTGACTACCGCTTTGGCCGCGTCGAAGGCATCGGCGAGCGCGGCAAGATGGTGCTCGACTCGCGCCCGGCTCATCTGGGCGCAGCCCAAAAGCTCCAGGAGGGTTTCGTAACCATCCTGGCGACCGTAGGCCGCCAGGAGTTCTTGCGTCGCCACGTATCTCCGCCGCACGGTTGGGTTTCTTAGACCGGCGACAAGTAGTACGTGGGTCGTCACGCCCGTCCCGAAGAGCCAGGCGGTCACCTGGTCGTGGAATGGCTCCGATTCGTTCAGTGACAGGAGATGCTGGAGAACCTTGTCCCTGGCGTGTTCGCACCGTCGATAGACCCAGTGTCGTTTGGCATAGGCTTCGGACACGGTCGCCTGGAAATCGGTCAACTGACCCGATGGATCGACAATGATGCTTGCTGTCCGGAAACTGCCGGCCAGGTGGTACTGGCCCAAGATCAAGTTGGGTGACTGAAGTTGATCGCTGGGCAGGTAGGAGACTTCGAGAATGACGTCGCGATAGAGAAACTTCCCAAGCTTGGCTGGGGGGCTGGGTTCGGCGAGGACGATCATCATATCCACGTCGGAAGCGGGGGGAAGGGCCGCAGTGTCGGGGAGCCAGTTCATCGAGCCGTGGAAGAAGGCACCGCGAAAGCCAGGTATGGCTCCCGCCTCTTCAATCACCCACTGGCGAGCCACATCCTTGGCCTGTTTGACGATCACACGCACCTCGCCCTCGACTGGACGGTCCGAGCAGAGATCTTCTTGTGGCCGTTGGAGACCATTATGGGCCCGGTCTGCTGTGATGCCGGCGGTTCGTCAGCCGTCGTTCGCCTGCGCACCACGCTTTCCTCCCCTCGCCCCGATCGAGGGCGTCTCCCTGATGCTTCATTGCCTGGTCACTGATGTGATCCTCCCAGGCCCCTCACATGCGCCCACGATGCTTGGTCTTCTCGGCGGCGCATGGATGCCGCGCTGCCTTCGGCGCCTGCTTGATGGGCTCATTGGTGTGTGCAGGGCTCACCAGGCGGAATGAAGGCCTCCACCGACTCCACGGATGAGACGCATTAGCTCGTCGATCGCTGCTGTTGACGAAGTTACCCGTTACTGGCACGTGCCATGCAACAGGGGACCCCGCCTGAGCCGGCGCGGATGTCGGACAGCCAACGTCCACGAGCCGAGATGTGGCGCACCGTGGAGACGACGGGAGAGGAGAGGGACCGGTGGGACAAGGACAGGAACAGACGATGCCGCCGCAGGAGCAGGACCAGCAGCCGGGCATCGAATCGGAGATGACGCCGCAGCCGGTGGCGGAGGATCCCAGCTACCGAGGCAGCGGGAAGCTCCAGGGTAAGGTCGCATTGATTACCGGTGGCGACTCCGGGATCGGCCGCGCGGTGGCGATTTACTTCGCCAAGGAAGGCGCCGATGTGGCGATTTCCTACCTCAATGAGGAGCAGGACGCCCAGGAGACCAAGCGCCAGGTCGAGGAGGAGGGGCGCCGCTGCGTCACCATCGCCGGTGACATCGGCGACGAATCCCACTGCCAACAGGTCGTTCAGCAGACGGTCAGCGAGTTGGGTAAGCTCGATATTTTGGTCAACAACGCGGCAGAGCAGCACCCGCAGGACAGCATCGAACAGATCAGCGCCGAGCAGTTGGAGCGGACCTTCCGGACCAACATCTTCGCGATGTTCTTCCTGACCAAAGCGGCGCTGCCGCACCTCGGACAGGGCAGCGCGGTCATCAACACCACCTCGGTGACGGCGTTCAAGGGTAGCCCGCAGTTGCTTGACTACTCGTCCACCAAGGGCGCGATCGTGGCCTTCACCCGATCCCTGTCCCAGGCGCTGGTCGAGCAGGGCATCCGGGTGAACGCCGTGGCTCCCGGGCCGATCTGGACGCCCTTGATTCCAGCCACGTTCCCCGAAGACAAGGTCGCGAGTTTCGGGGCCGACGTGCCGATGAAGCGTCCGGGGCAGCCAGAGGAGCTGGCCCCCAGCTACGTGTTCCTAGCCTCCGATGATTCCTCCTACATCTC
>JAUJMG010000022.1:0-10535 GCA_030446955.1 Thermomicrobiales bacterium | reverse complement strand
AGGAGCTGGCCCCCAGCTACGTGTTCCTAGCCTCCGATGATTCCTCCTACATCTCCGGCCAGATTCTGCACCCGAACGGGGGCACGATCGTCGGTAGCTAGTAGCTAGGCTTTCAGGAGAGCGACCAGGTCCGGTTAACCGGTCGATTGTTGCCTGCCGGACGTGGTGAGGATGCCACTGGTCGCTCTGAGCGGGCTGAAGAGGGAACGGGGAGCACGGCCCAGCTGTGCTCCCCGTTCGTGTTTGGATTCGGCACCTTCGGCGCCACAGGTTTGACCCCGCGTCGGGGGAGGCGAGCGGTGTACGCGGGTCGCATGGCTAAGGCTGGTAGAGCTCTTCAACGGTGACGAAGGTGAAGCCTTGCGCTTCCCAGGACTCGATGATGGCCGGCAGGGCCTCGTAGTCCTGAGAGCCCTGGCCTACGTGCATGAGAATGTTATCACCGGGCTCAGGGTTGGTCCCGCAGTACTGGACGATTTCGGCGGCGGTCCAGCCCCTCCAGCCGAAGGAGTCGCAGGTCCACATCACCGTCTGGGTGTAACCCGCCTCCGCCAGATCCTTGAGCACGCTTGCGTCGTAGTCGCCGTAGGGGGGGCGGAAGTAGGGGCGCGTGTCGTAGCCGCCCGTCACCTCCCGGATGAGGGCCTCGGTGTCCTGCAGTTCCTTGATGCGCTGATCGTGGGAGAGGGGAGCGGAGGTCGTGGAGGCGCCGGTGAGGGATTGATGGCTCCAGGTGTGGTTGAAGATCTGGTGCCCCTCGTCCGCCATGCGCTTCACCAGATCCGGATTTTGCTCCGCCCAGGCGCCGGTCATGCCGAAGCTGGCCTTGACACCGTATTGCTTGAGGGTGTCGAGGATCTCCTCGGCGTAGCCCCGGTCGGCGCCGGCGTCGAAGGTCAACGCCGCCTCTTTGCGGCCGCTCTTCCCGCGATCCAGGAGTTGGCTGGTGGTGGGGTCCGGGTTGTCCGGCGGAGCGGGGCGCGGGGTGGGGGTTGGTCCGGCGGCCGGTGTGGCGACGGCTGTTGAGGCCGGTTGGGATGCCGGTGTTGGCGTCGGAGCGGCAAGGGCGGGAGCGTTGAGTGGTCCGCTGCTCCCCATCCCGAAGTAGTCCACGATGGCCTGCTCGTAGGCGGAGACGATGGCCTCCTGCCCCTCCTCCGTCATCAGGAAGGCGTAGTCGTTGTCGTTGGAGAGAAAGAGCCCCTCGACGACGATGCCGGGCATCTTGCTGCCGACAAACTGACGCTCCGGTACGTCAGGGCTGAGCATGACGTAGTGGTCGAAGGTGCCCTCATCCTCGTCGGGCAGGTAGAGCTGCGTGTCGTCGGCCGCACCGCGGAAGGTCGTCTCGAACCCAGCGGTCTCAAATGCCGCCCCCATCGCCTCAGCGACGAGTTCCGCGAAGCGGCGGCTCTCGTCGGAGATGGGTCGGTCCTTGACCCACCAAGTTTCGTAGCCGTTCAGGAAGGTGTTTGCGGCACCGTTGACGTGGACCGACATCAGGAGATCGGCGCCGGCATCGTTGCAGATGTTGACCCGGGCCTGCAGCTCGTCGAGGTTGCTGACCGTCTCGCCCTGCTCCGGGTCGATCCGGCCGTCGCCGTTGACGTCGTCCCCAACCTCGCCGTCCCCGTTGATGTCCTTGTTATCCGGATTGGCCTCTGTGTCGGTGCGGCGGGTCAAGACGACGCCGATCCCGCGCTGCTTGAGTCGTGCTTCCAGGTCGAGTGACTGGGCCAGGACCATGTCCTTCTCGTAGGTCAAGATTTCGGTCTCGTCCTCGCTGAGGCGAACGTTGCCCCAGTCGATTCCACCGTGGCCGACGTCAAGGCAGACCAACGGGGCATCAGCCGAGGCGACAGCCGGCGTAGTAGGGGCGGCAGGGACCGCCGTGGGCGAAACCATGGGGGTGGTCTCGGTCGACGGAGGTGGCGCTGTGGGGACAGGAGCAGAGGTGGGGGCGGCCACCTGCGCAGCATCGTCGTCACCGAAACGTCCGAGACCGGAGACGAACAGCGACACCGTCAGGGCGAGAATGAGCGCGGTGCCGAGGATCGTGCCGCCTAGCAGCAGGCGTTCGCCGGCGCGGCGGTCGGATCGCATCAACCGTCGCTTCTCCCGTAAGTTGTGCCGCGTCCCATCCCGCAGACCTCGCCCGACGGTGGGCGAGGCCAGGCAATCGGTCAGACGACACGGCAATCTGTGACCCTAACGATAGCACACGCGGCGGGAGGGACTGAACGTACACCGCGGACGTGGATGGGAAGTGGGCCGCTGGTGGCGGGTGCCCCGCGCCACCGGCCTGACACCCTGCCTCACTCCCGGGGGAGGCCGTGGAGCCAGCGGTTGAGCAGGACCAAGCTTTTGGGACCGGGGCGGCAAGGCGGCCTTTGACGAGGAAGACCATGTCGGCGAGCTGCGCCTCAAGGTCGTTCACGTTCTCGGCTCTGGTCCGCGCATGGTCACGACTTCCGTTTCCTTGGCCTGAGCTGTCCCTGCTGGTCCTAGGCCGGCGCATCGTGCGGAACCGGCCCTGGTCGTTCCAGATTCGCATCCCTGGTCGGGGGACGATGCAGTCATTCCACCGCTTTCGGCGGTAGACTTTTGGACAACGAAGCACCTGGTGTGGAATGGCGGGACTAGCCGACCGGCGCGGTGGGGTGATGACATCCCCGCGGGGAGATCGCCTGGAGGTTTCGCGTGACCGATGCTCACGGCTATCCCCGCCCGCAGCTCCGGCGGGCGTGCTGGACCAATCTCAATGGCGAGTGGGAGTTCGCCCTGGACTCGGACGGGCGGTGGACGCGGCCGGCGGATGTCGTCTGGGATGCCACCATCCTGGTGCCTTTCGCTCCCGAGACTGCCGCGAGTGGTATCGGAGATACGGGATTCCACCGGGCGGTTTGGTATCAGCGACTGTTCGACGCCCCGTCGCTCGCACCCGGTGAGCGCCTGTTGCTCCACTTCGGCGCGGTGGACTACGCCGCCACGGTTTGGATCAACGGGATGGCCGCCGGTCGCCACGAGGGAGGCTATACCCCCTTCTCCCTTGACATCACAGCCATGCTGTCCGGCTCTGGTCCGCAACGCCTCGTGGTCTGCGCAGAGGATGACCCGGCCGACCTGGCGAAGCCACGAGGTAAGCAGGACTGGCACCGGGAGCCACACTCGATCTGGTACCCACGCACGACCGGCATCTGGCAGACGGTGTGGCTGGAGTGCGTACCGGAGACCTGTATCAAAACGCTGCGCTGGACTTCCAGCCTTGAGGCTTGGGACCTCGGGGTGGAGGTGATCCTGGATGGGGTCATCCGGGACGATCTGCGCCTGGATGTCCAGTTGAGCGTCGGCGAGGGGCGGGACCGCAAGGTCCTAGCGGACGACAGGTACGCCGTGATCGCCGGCGAGGTCCACCGCCGAATTGCTCTCTCGGATCCTGGCATCGACGATTTCCGCAATGAGTTGCTCTGGAGCCCCAAGTCGCCCACGTTGATCCAGGCACGGCTCCGCCTTTCCGCGCCGGACGGGGATGTGATTGACGAGGTGGAGAGCTACACCGCGTTGCGGTCGGCTGGGGTCCAGGGCGACCGGTTTGTCCTCAACGGACGCCCATTTCCGCTCCGGATGGTCCTGGACCAGGGATACTGGCCGGAGACTGGCCAAACGGCGCCGGATGACGGGGCGCTACGGCGGGACGTCGAGCTGGCCAAGCAGATGGGCTTCAACGGCGTCCGCAAGCACCAGAAGATCGAGGATCCGCGCTACCTCTACTGGGCGGATACGCTGGGGCTGGTGGTCTGGGAAGAGATGCCCAGTGCCTACCGCTTCACCAAGCGGAGCGTGGCGCGCCTGACCCGCGAGTGGACCGAGGTGATCGATCGGGACTCCAGCCACCCCTGCATCATCTCCTGGGTGCCGGTCAACGAGTCCTGGGGCGTGCCGGACTTGCCGAACAACCCGGCTCAGCGCGACTATGTGCAGGCGCTCTACTACCTGACGAAAACTCTAGACGGCACCCGACCGGTGATTGGGAATGACGGTTGGGAGAGCGTGGCGACCGATATCATCGGCATCCACGACTACGATCCTCGCCCCGAGCGCATCGCGGCGCGCTACAGCAGCGGCGAGAGCATCCCCCAGCTCTTCACGCGGGAGCGGCCGGGTGGACGGCTCTTAACCGTCTCCGGGCATCCCCACGCCGGGCAGCCACTGATGCTGACGGAGTTCGGCGGGATTGCCTTCACGCCACCCGAGGACCAGGACGAGACGTGGGGCTACTCGCGCAGCACCACCGCGGAGACGTTCATGGCCCGCTATGCGGCACTGTTGGAGGCCGTGCGCTCGCTGCCGCTGCTCGCCGGATTCTGTTACACACAGTTCGCCGACACCTACCAGGAAGCGAACGGGCTCCTCTACGCCGACCGGACCCCGAAATTCCCCCTTGAGGAGATGAGAAGGATCAACGCTCGACCTGTGGGGGCGGACGTGACGATTCAGGAGCGGTTGGAGGCTCCGAGCTGCGCCGGACCGGATCCGGGCCACATGCGTGAGCCGCAGTCTCCGCGTCCCATGGTGGCCGACGACTGACCACCTCCACACGATTCTCCATGGCTTGATGCTCAATCTATCCCCTTGCCAGCCTGTGGCCCGATCCGTGCGGTAGCGCAGCGGACGCGACTTATGTCGCGATGGGACCCAGGGAGGGATGGGGGCAAGATCAGGTGAAGGAAAAGAGGGTCACCTCACCACACCTTGAGGTGTGGGCGGGGGTAGAGGCAACTACGGTCCGCGTCGGGGACAACTACTTCCACCAACTCGATCAGAGCGGCCACGCCACCCGCCTCGATGATCTCGACCGCTTCGCCTCGCTCGGCATCAAGGCAATCCGCTACCCCGTCCTCTGGGAACGCACGGCACCCGACGGCCCGGAGAGCGCCGACTGGAGCTGGGCCGACGAGCGGCTCGGCCGCTTGCGCGAACTCGGCGTGCGACCGATCGTCGGCTTGGTTCACCATGGCAGCGGGCCGGCCCATACCAGCCTCCTGGACCCCGCGTTTCCGGAGAAGGTCGCCCAGTACGCGCGAGCGGTCGCGGAGCGGTACCCCTGGGTCGAGGAGTACACGCCGATCAACGAGCCGTTGACCACCGCGCGCTTCAGCGCCCTTTACGGGCACTGGTATCCTCACCGTCGCGATGACCAGGCCTTTGCGCAGGCACTGCTCATCCAGTGTCGCGCCGTGGTGCTGGCGATGCGGGCGATCCGGGAGGTGAATCCGGACGCCCGTCTCGTTCAAACCGACGACCTCGGCAAGACCTTTAGCACCCCAACGCTGGCGTATCAGGCGGATCTGGAAAACGAACGCCGCTGGATCAGCTGGGACCTGCTGACCGGTCGTCTAACGCCCGACCACCTTATGTGGGGATGGCTGCGGCGGTGTGCTGGCGTCGAAGACGCTGAGCTGGCCTGGTTCCACGAGAACCCCTGCCCCCCAGATATCGTCGGGATCAATACCTACCTCAGCAGCGAGCGGTTCCTGGACGAGCGGGTTGATCGTTACCCGACAGAGATTCCAGGGACGAATGGACGACACACCTACGTGGATGTGCTGGCGGCGCGGGTGCTGCCGGAGGGGGCGTCAGGACCAGAAGCGCTCCTCTGCGAAACCTGGGAGCGCTACGGGCTACCGATCGCCGTGACCGAGGCACACAACGGCTGTACCCGCGAGGAACAGCTGCGGTGGCTTGACGAGATGTGGCGTGGCGCTCATGGCGCCTGCGCGGCTGGTGCCGATGTGCGGGCGGTGACGGCTTGGTCGCTGCTTGGGGCCTTCGACTGGAATACCCTCCTGACGAGGCAGGACAACTTCTACGAGCCGGGCGTCTTTGACCTTCGAGCGCCGGAGCCCCGGCCCACCGCTATTGCGACGATGCTGTGGGACCTCGCCCAACACGGCGAGCACCGCCACCCGGTCCTTGCCGGCCCCGGCTGGTGGCGTCGCCCTGACCGGTTCATCTACCCGCTCGTAACCGAACCGGATCCCGGGACCGCGAACGGGCAAGATCTGCCGCTTGGCTGGTCGGCGCCCCCGTTGCTGATCGTGGGCGCCGGGACGCCACTCGGCGAGGCGCTCGCGCATATCTGTCGGGACCGGGGACTGGCGTACCGCCTGCTGGCGCCCGAGGAGATGGGCACGGGAACGGCGGAGTCAATGGGCGCCGTCTTGAACCACTATGAGCCATGGGGGGTGATCGACGCCGGGGCGTACCTGGACGCAGGGGCTCGCTCTGGGTCAAAGGGTCGGGATCCGGGCGCGGTGCTTGCCGAGGTCTGCGCCTCACGACGGGTTGCCCTGCTTGCCATCGGCTCCGACCTGGTCTTCGCAGGGAATCACGGCCAGGCGTACCTAGAGACAGACGACGCTTGTCCTGCCGGCATCCTTGGGGAGACCCAGGCAGCTCGGGAGCAGCGGGTGTTGGACGGCCATCCGGGTGCGCTGGTCATTCGCACTGGACCGGTGTTCGGCCCCTGGGACCGGGATCACCCCGTCGCGGCGGCGCTCTGGTCGCTAGAGGGTGGCACCCGCTGCTTCGTGCCGGATGACGTGGTCGTTTCTCCGACCTACCTGCCGGATCTGATCCATGTCGCCCTGGATCTGCTGATTGATGGGGAGCGTGGGATCTGGCATGTGGTCAACAGCGGCGCCGCGAGTTGGGCAGAGGTCGCCCGCGCTGCGGCTGCCGAGTCCGGGCTCCCCACGGCCCTGGTCGTCGGACGCCGCACGGACGATGCACCCGAACCATCGCAACGGCTGGCGCGGGTGCTTGCCAGCGGGCGCGGGCAACTCCTTCCCTCGTGGGAAGATGCCCTTCGACGTTACCTGCAGGAGCGGGATCTCGCCATGGCTGAACCAGCAGGGTCACTCGGCCGGGTTGCGTGCCCGGATGGAGTCCGTGTTGACGGCGAGGATGTCGTCCTGGGAGCCGCCGCGTCCTAGCGTCCCAACGGGTTCACCGAGCCAGGACCGGGTTGACCTGGGGGGACCAAAGAGACCCGGTGCGACGGCATGACACAGACAAGGTCGCAGATTGGGCGGCGTCTTGGAGCCGGCGAGACCACGGTGGGCTGGGTGGGTGCCGCTACTCCCCCTGGATCTGCTGGCCGAGTTCGGCCGGGTTGAAGTAGGCGCGGAATCGGGTGATCGCGTCGCCCTCGATCTCGAGGATGCTGACGCCGTCGTAGTTGATGTCGTGGCCCTGGGAGGCGGTTCCCTTTGTCGTCCACTCCAGGGCGGCGCGGTCGGCAGTGGCAATCACGTTCCGGAATGTCGACTCGACCTCACCCAGCGTTTCCCGATAGACCGACCAAAACTCCCGGGCACCCTCCCGTCCCTCGAACGTTCGTGGTGAGACGACGTTGCCGACGTCGCAGCGCTCAGCGAACGTTGCAACGATGGTGTCCAGATCGCGGTCCCGCTCCAGCTTGTGAAGGGCATCAATAAACCGCCGCGCTACCTGCTCCGACATCCCACTCCCCGTTTCTCTTTGACCCCGGCGCTGAACGAACCGGGACGGCCCGCCGTCACCTCTGGATCCTCTGCTGGTCCGGTGGAGCAAGCGGTGTACCAGGGCGGCGCGGCTCAAGCCGGTGACCTGATTCGTCGTGGCTGCCACTACGGTGCGAAGATGGAGAGCATCGGGTTTGGGCGACGGGTGACCCGGTGTGGGGCGACGCCCAGTGATGCGCGAGGGTCAACAACCGGATGAACGTGGCCGCTCCCCTGGTCGAAGTTCAGGATCTCGTGAAGCACTATGGCGAGGTCCGCGCCGTCGAGGGGATCAGCTTCGCGGTTGGCGCGGGGGAAGTGTTTGGACTGCTGGGCCACAACGGCGCGGGCAAGACAACCACCATTCGGATGCTGACGGGCCGCACGAGGCCGACGGCCGGGCGAGCCTGCATCGCTGGGCATGATGTCGCCGCGGAGCGGGAAGCGGTCAAGCCGCTGATCAACCTCGTCTTTGAGGAGCAGAACCTCTACGAGCGATTTAGCGGCCGGGAGAATTTGCGCGTCTTTGCAGATTTGTATGGGGCGCCGAAAACCTGGATCGAGGATCTGCTCGCCGATGTCGGGCTCGTGGAGGCAGCCGGCCGCAAGGTGAAGACCTACTCGACGGGCATGAAGCAGCGCCTGCTGATCGCGCGGGCGCTGGTGAACCGGCCCAGGGTGCTCTTCCTGGATGAGCCGACGCGCGGCCTTGACCCGACATCTGCGCGGGATCTGCGTGCGCTGATCGGCCGGCTCAGCGATGTCGGGACCACGGTCTTTCTGACGACCCACGACATGGACGAGGCCGACGACCTCTGCCATCGGGTCGCGTTCCTCAGTCAGGGGAAGGTGGTCGCGCTGGATACGCCACAGGAGCTGAAGCTCCGCTACGGTCGGCGTACAGCCGCGGTGCTCCTACGCGACCGTCAGGAACATCTTCTGCACCTGGATGGTCCAGAGGATGCGGCTCGCCTTGCGGCATGGATGCGAGATGGCGCTGTCCTCACGCTGCATTCCCAGGAAGGCACGCTCGAGGATGTCTTCGTGGCCCTCGCTGGGCGGCCACTGTGAGGAGGCACGGAGGCATGGAGACGAGCAGGCAAATCCTCGCGGTGCCGGTGCTGCGCTCGTCAGGATGTTGCAGGGGAACGCGATGCACCCGAGGATGATCCGGACCATCTTCCTGAAGGACGTGCGCGATGCGATCCGGGACGCACGAGTCCTGGTCGCCATTCTGGTCCCGCTTGGGCTTGCGATCTTTTATGGGGCCATCCTTGACGATCAAACGGCGCGTCCCAGCGCGAGGGTCATTTTCTCGGCGGCTGAGCCGACGGACCTCGACGAGGCGCTGGTCAGCACGGTCGGGGGCGCCGTGCAACTTGACCTTCAATCGGCGCCGGATGTCACGACGCTGCGCCGCTTGGTCGGGCAGGAGGAGGCTGATGTCGGCATCATCGTCCCGCCGGGGTTCGACGAGGCAGTGCGGCGGGGGGAGCAGCCGGCTCTGGACGTGATTGTCGCGCCGGATGTCATGGTGGGCGGGCAGTATGTCGCTGGGTCGATCGGGTCGGCCGTGGAGCGGCTTGCCGGGCGGGGCCCGGTGGCGGACGTGCGGGTGGTGGCCGAGCAGCCGCCTCCGGGCCAGGTAAGCCTCCTCGATCAGCTGGGGCTCCGCCGCTACTCGCTGCTCACCACGCTGGTGCTGCTGGTGGTGATGATCGCGATGCTGGCGGTGCCCGTCATCCTGGCTGAGGAGACCGAGAAGCGTACCCTCGACGCGCTGGTGATGATCGCCTCCTACCTTGACGTGGTTCTCGCCAAGGCGATGGTCGGGCTGGTCTACGTGGCGATTGCTGTCGCAATCCAGCTAGGGCTGACACGGCTCGTGCCGGCCGATATCGGGCTGTTCGTGGCTGCGCTCGCCGCGCTGAGCGTGACGCTGATCGGGTTTGGGCTGGTGCTTGGTGGGCTATTCAAGAACGCCAATCAGATCAATACCTGGTCCGGTTTTCTGCTGATGCCCATTGTCGTGCCGGTCTTTCTGGTCGGGCTGCCGGTCCCGGGCTGGACCGACCTGCTGCTGGCCCTGTTCCCCACCAGCCAAGGAACCCAGCTGGCGGTCAACGGCCTCATTGGCGAAGCCGTCTTTCCCGACGCGTGGCTCTCGTTTCTGGTCATCCTGGCCTGGGGTGGGATCGCCTACGCAATGGTCTTGCGTCAACTCGCCCGCCGGGAAGCCTAGGGCACGACGTGACGAGGCGAGTTTGGCGGTCTGGGGCGGGCCACTCGCGAGCGGCCCGCCCAAAGGTCGACCGTTACGCCGCGGGAGTAGCGGCTCTCTCATCAGGATCTTCCGGGAAGATCTCTTCGTCGATCAGGTAGCGACCGCCCTGCTCGGCCATGACGAAGAAGACGCGCTGGGGCCCCTCAGTTGGGTGAGCCTGGCGGATGAGCACGGCAATCCGGCCGTCCGCGAGCATCCGGATGTCCTCATTGGCGATGAGGCCGATCTGGGCTGCGGGATCGAGCGGCGTCGGCGGTGCCGCGAAGGTGTCAAGTTGCGCCTGGGAGAGCACCCCTTCAGCGGCAAGGCGGGCGACGTAGGTATCCGTGTGAAGCGCAAGGTAGCGGAGGGTGTCTCCGGCGTTCAGGCAAGCAATGGCCTCCCGCACGGTCGCCGTAACCTCATCGACCGCGTCTGCCTCCGCGGAGCTGCCCTGCGGCAGCACGAACGGTGTTTCCAGGGCAACGGGCGAGGCAGCCGGAGTTGCTTCCTCTATGGCTGGTGTGCCCAGAATCTGCTGCACGTTCTCGATTGTACGGGGTTCCACAGCGCACAGGGTCGGATCGAGGACCTCCGGCGTGGCCCCAGTCGACACAGCACCCGGCGGTGTGGCTGCCGGCGAGGCATCCTGGGCCGCTAACTGGGCGAAGCTGATGGAGAGGAGGGCGAGTACCGAGGCGACGAGCGCGATCCCGAGGCGCATGAGC
>JAUJMG010000183.1 GCA_030446955.1 Thermomicrobiales bacterium | reverse complement strand
TCAGGTAGCCGATGGCGCCCTGGTAGACGAGCATGCCGAGGCCGTCCAGGGTGCGAGCGCCGTGGGCTTCGGCAGTCCGGAGGAAGCGGGTTCGGGGCGGGTTGGGGATCACGTCGCAGACCAGGAGATCCGGCCGGATCGTCGTTTCGTCCACGTCCGGCGAGGCATCGGTGTTCGGGTAGAGGCCGATCGAGGTGGCGTTGACCAGGACCGTGGTCTCGGGAGGGACGCAGTAGGGGCCGTCCCCGGGGACGAAGGCGGCCGCCGCCGGCGTGCGGTCGTTGAGGAGCGCGACCAGTTCCTGCCCACGCGCCGGCGAGCGGTTGACGACGGTGACGTGGTCGGCGCCGGCCAGGGCAAGCTCGACGGCGATGGCGCGGGCGGCGCCGCCTGCACCGAGGATTGCGACCCGGGCGCCAGCCGGGTCCACGCCGGCGTTCTCGCGGAGAGCCCGCAGGAATCCCTTGCCGTCCGTGTTCTCGCCGATCAGGCGGTCGCCCTCGCGGCGCACGGTGTTGACGGCGCCGATCAAGGCGGCGTCCGCCGCGACCTCATCAAGCAGCGGCAGCACGGCGACCTTGTGGGGGATCGTGAGGTTGATGCCCCGGAAGTGCATCGCCCGCATCCCGGCCATCGCGTCGGCGAGACCAGCCGGGGTGACCTTCAGGGTGAGGTAGCGCCAATCCAGGCCGGCGGCACGGAAGGCGGCCTCTTGCATGATCCCGGTCGGGTTCTCATCCACCGGATCGCCGAACACGCCGGTCAGCTCGGCCCGGGTCACCTGACGCGGCATGCTCCGTTCCCGTTCGCGTGACACAGCTGGGTGTCCTCCGCGGAGTACTGATCATCCTGAAAGAGGGGCAGCCGCTCCACTCCCACCCCTCCTCCGGATTCGGAAGGACTGCCGGTCTGGCCGCGCCAATGTCAGATTGGGCTTCTCCGCTCTCACCGATAGGAACGGAGAAGCCCATAGCGTGACGTCGCGAAGTCTGTTAGCTGGTCGGGCTAGCCTCTGGCGTCCCGGTCAGGGCGATGCCAGCCTCGGCGGCCCGCTCGGCCTGCCCCAGGTTCTCAGCTGTGATCAGCAGCGGTGGCAAGTAGGTGTCGTGCTCCACCGGCTGGACATCGTTGCAGACGCTATTGACCAGAATCCCCAGCGCTGTTGCGGCCTGCTGTCCGGGGAACTGCTCGATAGTCGCCGCCAGCGAGCCGTCCTGGATTGCCAACAGCGCCTCTGGCAGCGCATCAAAGCCGATGATCGGCACGTCGAGGCCGGCAGCCTGAATCGCTTCGGCGGCGCCGAGGGCCATGTCGTCGTTAGCCGCGACGATCACATCAGGCTCGGGATTAGCGGTCAGCCCTGACTCCACGACGGTGACGGCCTCGGATCTCGCAAAGTTGGCTGTCTGGTCAAAAACGATCTCAACCTCTTCTTGCCCCTCAAGGGCTCTCTTGAGACCGGCGTCACGGTCGATCGCCGGCGAGGCACCCGGCTGGCCGCGCAACTCGAAGACTTGTCCCCCTTCCGGCAGAAGGCTGAGGATGTACTCGCCCTGGAGCTCACCACCGCGAACGTTATCGGCCCCGACGTGAGCCAGGGTGTCGACGCCCATCACGTTACGGTCAACGGTAACCACCGGGATCCCGGCCTCGACTGCCGACCGGATGGCGGGGGCCAGTGCCTGGACATCCGCCGGGCTGATCACGATGCCATCCACGCCCTGGACGATCATCGCCTCGATGTCCGCCGACTGCTTCGGAGCCGAGTTCTGACCGTCGAGCTGGATCAACTCGATGGGGCCGATCTGGGCGGCAGCCTCTTGGGCTTCCTGCATCATGTGCACGAAAAAGGGGAAGTTCAGACCCGGCACCGAAAACGCAATCGTCAGCGGTTGATCGCATGTGACGGCCGGCGTCGCAACGGGGGTCCCGTCCTGCGCCGCCAACCCGACCGGCGCACTGGCAATCAGACTCAGTAACAGGATCCCGACCAGCATCCGACCGAGTCTCCGATACCCTCGCATGGATCACCTCCGTTGCCGACGTACCCGGCAGAACACGCCTGTTCTACCGATTCGCTCTCCGCACGGTGCACCCTGCTCCCCGGTTCTTCCTCCTTCTCCGCCCAAACGATGGCGGTCCTACCGCATCATTCGCACATCTCCGCCCGGTCAGCCGCGCCGCCGTTTGGCGACCTGATCGACGAAGACGCTGAGGACGACAATGATGCCAATGATGATTGGCTGCCAGTAGGGATTGACGTTGCGGAGCGTCAGGCCATTGCTGAGCACGCCAATCAGCATCGCGCCGACCAGGGTTCCAAGGACCCGTCCCTCGCCGCCGAAGAGGCTCGTGCCGCCGATGACAACCGCGGCGATGACCGTCAACTCATAACCCTGTCCGGCGACGACTTCAGCCGAGTTAAGCCGGGATGTGAGCAGGAACCCGGCGAGCCCGGCGCAGAAGCCACTGAGGATGTAGACACTCATGATCAGACCGGTTGTGTTCAGGCCGGATAGGCGAGCAGCCTCCGGGTTGCCTCCGACCGCATAGATCCAGCGACCATAGCGCGTGAAGCGAAGGACGATTGCCCCCAGGACCACAAACGCGAGAAAAATGATCACCGGGACGGGAACCCGGCCAACGTAGCCTTGCCCCCAGTACTTGAAATCGTTCGAGAAAGAGCTAATCGGCTGACCCTGGGAGAAAACCTGGGTCGCACCGCGCCAGACCGAGAGCCCACCCAAGGTGACGACGAAGGCGGGCACGCGCGTCTTGGCCACGAGGAAGCCGTGGATGAGCCCCGCGCCGAGCCCGATGCCCATCGCCGCCAACGCACCCTCAAGCACTGCGGTCCCACCGGGGTCGGTGACGCCGCCAGCGAGAAGGCCGCGCGCGTCCTTCGCCACCGCCGCCCCCACGATGCCGGCAAAGGCGAGCAGGCTCCCGACCGAGAGATCAATTCCACCAGTCAGGATCACGAAGGTCATCCCAACCGCGATGATTCCCGTAATCGAGATCTGACGCATGACGTTGAGCAAGTTGCGCTCGGAGAGGAACGCCGGCTCCAGCTGCCAGAAGACGACGACCAGAACCGCCAGAAATATGGTCGGCGCTAAGCGACCAAGGAGTCCGACGACGTCCACTCGGCTCCCCGGGCGATCCAAGATGTTGTCTCCGGTGATGGTCCCTGTCCCCATGCCTACCGCTTTCTTCGTGTCTGGACAACCAGTCCCGTAGCGAGGTCGCCGCTCACCAAACGTCCGCCATGCGAACGTAAGACGGCCGGCGAGCCGACCCTACGCCGCCGTTTCCCCCGAGGTGACTCCCGTCGCCAGCGCCATGATTCGCTCCTGCGTCGCTTCCCCGCGCGGTAGCTCGCCGGCAATCCTCCCCTCCCGCATCACCAGCACCCGATCGCTCATGCCAAGCACCTCGGGCAGCTCCGACGAGATCATCAAGATCGCCACACCTTGCTTAGCGAGCTTCGTCATCAATCCGTGAACCTCTGCCTTAGCGCCGATATCGATGCCGCGCGTCGGCTCGTCCATGATCAGCACCCGCGGCTGCAGCACCAGCCACTTGGCGATAACGACCTTCTGCTGATTGCCACCGCTGAGGTTAACCACCTGCTGCTCCAAGCTTGGAGTCCGGATCTGGAGCACGTCCACGAACTCCCGGGCCAGCCGTCGCTCCAATCCGAGCCGGACGAAGCCGAGACGCGTCAGCCGCCCAAGCGCACTCAAGCTCATGTTTTCTCGAACCGCGAGCTTGAGCACAAGTGCCTGCGCCTTGCGGTCCTCCGGCACCAGCCCGATCCCTTGCCGGATCGCGTCCCGTGGCGAGCGGATCGTGACCGGCCGACCTTCAATCCGCACCTCACCCCGGTCAAAGCGATCCGCCCCGAAGATCGCGCGTGCCAATTCAGTCCGACCCGAGCCGACCAAGCCCGCCAGCCCAACGATCTCACCCGGGCGAAGCTCCAAGCTGACATCCTCAAGCACGATTTCGGAAGCATCACGGGCGCTGCCGGTGCGTCCGAGATGTCGCACCTCGAGGACTGGCTCTGGCCTTATCGTCTCGGCCTCCTCTTTCCGGTACAGGTCGTCCAGGTTCCGACCCACCATGAGGCGGACGATCTTCTCAGGCGTGGCCTCCGCGACCGTGAGTTCACCGGCGTTCTGCCCGTCCCGCAGCACGGTGATCCGATCGCAGATGGCCAGGACTTCATCAAGCCGGTGGGAGATGTAGATCACGGCCAGCCCGCGCTCCTTAAGTGCACGGATGATCCTGAGCAATGCATCGACCTCGGTCTCGGTAAGCGCGGAGGTCGGTTCATCCATGATCACCAAACGCGCATTGAGCGAGAGGGCCTTGGCAATCTCGACCATCTGTTGCTCGGCCACGCTTAGGTCGTGCACGATTGCCCGCGGATTGAGGCGGACGCCAAGTTGATTAAGCAGCGCCTGCGTCTGCCGGTGCAGCATCTTCGCGTGGATGAACCCGGCGCCGCTCGGCTCGCGGCCGATAAAGACATTCGACTCCACACTGAGATTCGGGCAGAGGTTGAACTCCTGGTAGATGATGGCGATCCCGAGCTTCTGCGCCTGCCGCGGGTCTGCCAGCCGGATCGGCGCCCCAGCCATTGTCAGCACCCCAGCGTCCGGCGCGTAGACGCCGGAGAGGATCTTCATCAGGGTGGACTTGCCGGCGCCGTTCTCGCCGACCAGCCCTAGGCACTCGCCGGGGTAGACCTCCAGGCTGACGCTCTTCAGCGCGTGAACCCCAGGAAAGTGCTTGTCGATCCCCTCCATCCGCAGCAGGGGCACGCGGTCTTCCGTCCCGTTCCGTGCCGGGCCCCAGGATGCCGCCGGATCGGCGCCGGTCATCGTCTCAGCCATCGCGACGAACCGTTGGGGACGCCACGGCGACGGACTGCCTCCCAGCTGGGCGCGATACGCATGGGATGAGGGCGCGGGGCACGCGGCTCTTGAGGGGCACGATGATGCTCCTGGGGTGCGCCGGTGATGGTTTCGGTTCGCGCGCACCCTACCCGGCTTCGCGACCGTGCGCAAGACCTTGCGTCGCGTCCCATGCCGTGGCTTGGATCGCTCCCCCTTCCGGCGCCGTCCTGACGGCACCGACCCGGACCTGGGCTAGGACAACACGTCCCCCAGTGCGGCCAGAAGCTCGTCCACCTGGGCCTGCTCCCAGATCAGGGGCGGCAGGAGACGCAGGGTGAGGTTGCCGGCGGGGAGGGCGAGGACGCCGCGCTCCTGGAGGCCGCGCAGCGTCGGGGTGACGCGCTCCTTCAGCTCGATCCCGATCATCAGCCCGCGACCTCGGACCTGACGCACCTTCGGGCGGCCGAGGGCGGACACGCGCTCCACGATCTCCGCGCCGAGCGCCGCAGCGCGCGCGTACAGGTCCCGCTCCCGGAGGGCGGTCAGCGTCGCCAGGGCCGCGCGGCAGGCTAGCGGGTTGCCGCCGAAGGTCGAGCCGTGGGCGCCGGGAGGAACGCTCCCGCCCACGGCCTCGCTCGTCAGGGTGAGGCCGATCGGGAAGCCGTTGGCGAGCGCCTTCGCCGTGCAGAGGATGTCCGGCGTCACCCCAGCGCGGCCGATCGCGAACGGGGCACCCGTCCGGAACCCGGTCTGGATCTCATCGGCGATCAGCAGCGCGCCGCGCGCACTCGTGACCTCCCGGGCGGAGCGCAGGAAGGCGTCGGATGCGGGGTGGACGCCCGCCTCCCCCTGGATCGGCTCCAGGATCACGGCGGCCGTCTCCCCGTCCACGGCGGCCGTCAACGCGTCCGCGTCGTCAAAGGGGACGTGGGTCACGGCGAGGCCAAGGGGCTCGAAAGGAGCGCGGTACTTCGGATCGGCGGTGGCGGCCAGGGCGCCCAGCGTGCGGCCGTGGTAGGCCCGGCGCAGGGCGACGACCTTGGCGCGGCCGGTGGCGAGACGGGCGAACTTGAGCGCCGCCTCGACCGCCTCCGCGCCCGAGTTGGAGAGGAAGGCCCGGGCCAGCCCCGGGGGCGCGATCTCCCGCAGGGCGAGGAGCAGCGCGGCGCGGGCGTCGTTGCCGAAGCTCTGGTGCCCGGTAGTCAGGGTGGCAAGCTGATCGGCCAGCGCGGCGACGTAGTCGGGGTCGGCGTGACCCAGGACTGCGACGCCGTAGTTGCTCATCGCGTCGAGGTAGCGGCGCCCATCGGCGTCAAAGAGGTAGGCCCCTTCCCCCCGCACGAGGGCGATATCCCGCTTGGCGTAGAGCGGGAGTTGCCCGTCCCGCTCGATCTGGCCGATGGTCGCGGTGTCGAGGGTGGCGATGGTCACGGCGATCTTCTCCTGCTCCTGCGTGCTCGGCTGGCGTTTCGGGCGCCGGCGTCGAAGCTCATTTCATCGTTGGGAGGACGAGGGACGGCAATCTCGAGGCTCGTCCTTCAGAACGTCGCTGCCCTCTGGTTCGCGCTTCGCCGGATCGGCGACGGGCGGTTCGGCAGTCGCCAGGGGGCTGGGTGGCAGCGGGGGCGCCGCCTGCTGCGTCCCTTCGAGGCCGGCGAACCGCAGCCGCTCGACCACGGCAGCCACCGAATCGGTCGGACCGCAGCGGACGAGGTTCTCGTCCTCGCCCGGCGGCTGAAACCCCGCCGCGACCTGAGCGAAATCCTCGTCCGGGACGTCGTAGCGCGCCGGGGCGGCGCGGTTCCGCAACAGCCGGTCCCGCACCTCCGATTCCGGCATATCAAGGTAGACGACTGTTGCCACGGCGTTCGCGCGCCGCGCCGCCCGGCGCAGCCGCTCCCGGTGGGCCCGGTGGAAGCTGGTCGCGTCGAATACCACCGATTGGCCCGATTCCAGCAGGGCGTCGAGGCGGCGGTAGGACTCCCGGTAAGCGACGAGCCAATCCTCCCGGGTGATGACGCCGCCGTCCAGCCCGGCCCCACGCTCGACGTTGACCGCGTCCAGTTCCAGATGGACGAACCGGAGGCGCGCCGCCAGCTCCCGCGCCAGCGTCGACTTTCCGGAGAAGGGCAGCCCGCACATGATCAGAAGGCGGGGCGACGTCAACCGCTCTCCATCCCTGACGGCCTCCGCGTCGCGCCGCTCACGTTCCCACCGTCACCCCGGCGGCCCGCACCGTCGTCCCCTCGCCAGAGAGGGCGCGGCCGATCGGACGGTCAGCCCGGCCATCGGCAAAGACGACTCGGCCCACCCCGCGCGCGACCGCGCCTAGGGCCGCCTCGACCTTGACCGTCATTCTCCCGGATGCCGCGGCCAGCGCCGCCTCCGGCGCCCCGGCGTCGATCTCCCGCACGAGGGACCCCTCGTCGGCGAGATCGGCGAGGAGCCCGGGGGTGTCGGAGAAGAAGAGCAACCCTTCCGCGCCCAGCGCGACCGCAAGCTCCAGCGCCAGCTTGTCGCCGTCCACGTTGATGGGCACGCCTCCCTCGCCAAGCGCGGGCGGGGTGAGGACCGGGAGGTACCCGGCCTGGAGTAGGAGCCGGACGAGCGCCAGGTCGATCGTCTCGATGGTGCCGGCGTGGTCGTCCCGCAGCACCTTCGGCTTGCCCTCCTCCGTGCCGCGCAG
>JAUJMG010000182.1 GCA_030446955.1 Thermomicrobiales bacterium | reverse complement strand
GTCAGAAGCCGGCCAGCTGCTCCAGGAAAGACACCGACGACGCCAATTCCGGCATCTCGGCCATGGCGGCGGCGATCCGTTGGGCCCCCTCCTGGTAGGCGGGGTTGCCAAGGACGTCGGCCAGCGCCGGCGCCAGGGCCGCAGCCACGTCCGGTCCACCGTCGAGACACACTCCCGCCCCGATGGCCGCAACCCGCTTGGCATTGACGAACTGGTCCGACGCGAACAGGGGAATGACCACCTGGGGCACCCCGCCGGCCAGCGCCGTCATCGTCGTGCCGAACCCGCCGTGGCCGACCACCACGTCGGTGCAGGGCATCACACTGCGCTGGGGCCACCACTTCTCGACTCTCGCATTGGCCGGCAAAGGTGGGAGTGAGCCCACCGGGAAGGCACTGCCTGTGGTCATCAGGACCCGAAGGGGCTCGCCGGCAAGGGCGTCGAGGACATCTCGGTACAGCCCGGCGAACGGGGGCAGTCCCGCCGCCACCGACCCGAAGCTGACGTAGACGAGTGGATGATCCTGGTCGCCCCATGGCGGGGGTGGCGACCCTTGCCCGGCGATCAAGGAGGGATCCCGGAACCGCCTGACCCGGAACCCGCCCGTCCCTCCCTCGCCGTCTAGCTCGGCGGGGATGCAACTGAGTACGGGTCCGGAGGCCAGGGCCATGGAGGCCGTACCCTCGGGCAGGCCGGCGGTGGCATCGAGTTCGGCCAGCGGGGACTCAACGATCGGCAGGGCGAAGGCGACAGTGGCGGCCAAGCCGATGGCCACCTCCACGTGCGGGATCTCGGCCTTGGCTGCTGCGACCAGCGACGCGAACTCGCAGAATTCGCGCACGACAACGTCTGGCCGCCAGTTGGCCATGATCTCGGTGAGTCCGGGCAGTGCCATCTGGGCGTCGAGGCGGCCGAAAATCTCAGCCATCACCGTTCGGTTGGCTTCATCGTGCGACAGTTCGGGCAGACGCCCGAAGATGGGTCCCAGAACCTCGGGCGGGACGTCGGCGAACGGCGCGTGGTCGAGCGCGGTAGCGGCCACGGCCTCGGCGAACGACGCCGGGGCGGCGACCCTCACTTCATGGCCGGCGTCGCGACAGGCTTTGGCGAATGGCACCATCGGCCCGAAGTGGCCAGAACCAGCTGTGGTGGAGAACAGCACCCGCACGCCAAGATCGTTGCACACGACCTCGAGTCGCGTGCCCAGCGGCCTGACGAGCGCGGCCACCGCCTGGTGGTGCGCAACAGCAGGCGAGCCGCCTACGAACACGACCAGCCGGGGCTATCAAGGTCGAGGCGCCATGCGTGAACGACCGCAGTGACGGTCCCGATCGGCGAGCATTGTCGGCGTTCTCGAGCGCTACGCTGGTGCCGAAGCCGGGCGATCTCCGAGCCCTTTGGGGGACCAACCGGGTGTCCGACCGACCCTGCGACACGCTGAGACAGCACGTTGGGCAGCAGGACATTCGCGCTGGTCAGGCGAGCACTAGCGTCATCAGCGCTGGGCGTCCACCGGGTGTAAGGGGCAGTCGTGGTCAAGCCGACTGGAGAAATGCCGACGGACTGGGGCATCGGCCACTACGAACGCACCGCGGAGATGCTTCTCCCCGCCGCTGATGTGCTGGTTCGAGCCGCTGCCGTACGTTCGGGTGAGCGGGTCATCGACGTGGGATGCGGCACCGGTAACGCAGCACTCCTGGCCGCCGCCCGAGGCGCTGATGTCACTGCCGTAGACCCATCGCCTCGTCTTCTTGCGGTCAGCTCTGCGAGGGCCGAGCAAGATCACGTCGATGTCACTTGCGCCCTTGGCGAGGCGGCCTCCATTCCGGCTCCAGACAGGGCCTTCGACTGCGTGCTCTCCAACTTCGGAGTCATCTTCGCCGCCGATGCCCACGCCGCGGTCAAGGAGATGGCCCGCGTTCTGGCACTCGATGGTCGGGTGGCGCTGACTTCGTGGCTTCCTGGAGGTGCCCTCGAAGCGCTTGCCAAGGCCGCGCAGCAACTGGTGCGTAGCGCAGTGGGCGCACCGCCCGCCCCTCCTGGCTTCGCGTGGCACGACGAGTCTGCGCTGGCCGCGCTGTTCCTCCAGCACGGGATGACCACGAACCTCGAAGGGCCGCACGAGCTGACCTTTACCGCCACGTCTCCGGAGGACTATCTCGACGCTGAGATGAAGAGTCATCCGATGGCGGTCACGGGCCTCGAGGTGCTCCGGCAACGCGGTCACGCCGAACAGGCCCTCGAGCAGTTGCTCGAGGTGCTGAGGAGCCACAATGAGGACCCGAAGGCGTTCCGGAGCACGAGCCGCTACATCGTCGTCCTCGCGAGACGAATGTGAGCGGAGGTTGTCAGCTGCGAGCAGTCCGGGCGTCACCGCCAAATAGGTATCGTTCATTCCGGAGTGGACGCCGCGAATTGTGTGCTTTGCCTCGAACGTCCACCCGCCAACACCGCTAGATGTCTCGAGGTGAGATACGGGCGGACAGTGCGCCGCTTGGTTTGGTCACGGCTGATGGGCGAATCGTGTCTGCCTCGGCAGCGAGAAGCCCGCCTCCCTGATCGTCGGCTTGGAGCCGTCAACATTCCGAGAACCTTTCACCGGAGCGGCCGCCTCCCGCGAGTTCGCTCAAGCTCGCTCGACGCTCGACCCTGCGTTACGTCGCGCCGCATCCGTGCCGCTATCGGGCGGTGAGCCGCTGCGGTCCCGCGGCGCTGCCATCGGCGAGGAGATGTCCGGGGCGCGGACGTCCCAGCTACGCAGTGTTCTCGATTGGTGACATGCCCGATTAGTAACTCCCTACGCCGCGATCTCGACTCTACTCCGGAACTCCGCGAAGACTGGCTCATTCGCTCGACTGGTGGACTTAACCACAGAGCGGAAAGTGTTGATCGCCTCATCCACAACGTGGCGGCGTCGCAGATTGCCACTCTTCGCTGCCTCTCGAAGATGATTAACGAACGGCAACGAGACTTCGACAATTGGAGACCAATACTCCATAGCCACTGAGGGACTGACTGTGGCACCAAAGCTAAGTTTGAAGCGATCAGGAACAGGCCCCGCACGGTGAATCTCGGAACAGGCGCCCATTGCGGCAACAAGCAAGAATGAGGACCCCCTGAGGCGGAAGAATGACAACACTTCTCTCTCGTCCTCAGTGAGCCCAGTATCACTATGTTGGCGCCACTTCGCAACAAGCGACGCCTTGGCATCCTGAAGAGTTACCATTAATGAGTAGGCATAGACAATGTGGGGCGCCGACGTAAAGTCAGAGAAAAATGACGCATATACCTCATCTCGTTCCCAGATGCTTCGCAGCTCATGGTAGGCGGTCCCAGGGTCCCCGTGGAAAGCAGCAAGAGCCTGAGCCACAGTATCGGACGATAGAAGGTTGGAGGGCCTGCGAGCCCGGTCCTGGCTACCTCCGCGTCGCGCTCCAAGATAGGTCGCATCCGGTATCGCGAGAAACTCCTGACGGAGTCTTTCCTGGTGGCGATCAGTGCTACGAAAGTCTGATGGCTTGATGGGGTTCTGGCTGTTATTGAACCGGATGATGTCATCTACGATGTTGGCATCGTCACAGCGGACGAACCGCATCATTACAGAGGCATCACGAAGATTAGTTCCCCCCGATCGGCTTAGTGCGCCGGTCGTTTGTGCACCATTCACGATCGCGACGCCTCGCAGAATTAGCTTCGCATTCGGCCCGTGTGACTTCGGCGCCGAATAGTCATTGACCAAAGCGGTGATGCCGTTGTTGAAAGCCCAGAAATATCCCGGGCGCTGACGTGCGGTCTGCTCCATATTGTAGTTAATGTTCTTCGCGGTACGGCGACTAGGCATGTAGCCACGAACATTGGCCGAGTAGAGCTTGTCACCATAGCGATCGTAGAGCTCGGTCAGCCACAGTGCCGGAACGGAGGCACAGATAGCGGTCCAGTCTGTTCCTACTTCCTCGAACCAACCGTCCACAGTTACGGGAAGTTCATCGCTCACAAGAATGGGGTTACGGATGCTCCGATACCAATCCGAAAGACGTCCGATGCCGACCTCCATGTGGCGCACAGGGATGTCTAAATCGGGATATCGCAGTGCCAGGTGTCCCCTAGCACTCTCAGCAGCCTTTTGAAGTTCAATCTTCACTGCCTCGGACTCCGGGACATTATGGCAATACCAAATTTCGATGGACTCAACCTCTCCACGGGAGAGCGAATCAGCTAGCTCGCCGGCCGCGGCCATAAGGCTCTCACCCATTGAAGGATGTTGACCACCGATTACCCATGCTACGGCAGTATTGAGATCGCTCGCCTTGTTCAGCGGTGCATGATCTCGCTCACGTGCAGAAAGCCAACCTTGAGCGATGACAGCCGTCCCAGTATTCCTATCGATGTAGAGAGCGTCGCACTTCTTGTCGCGGGTGTCGTCCGTAAGGCAATTAGCTGCCTCTGTGGAGATGTCCTCGATTCCGAAGCGCATTTCAAGGGCAAAAAGGAGTAGCGCGTTGGATCCGAATCGTTCTGTTAGATCGGTACGGGCGCTCAGGGCATCGACGACAGGTACTCCCATGCGTGCCATGGTAGCGTCTTCAGGGCGCGGTACCCGATCGTATTGACTCCCCTGCCACCAGGCGCACCCTGTGGCGGACGGGCCAAAGCTGTAATCGCGGAAGGCAGCAGTACCTGAAACGTGTGAAGGCTCATTACCGGCCACGCCTGCACGATTCGGTCACGCCTCACGGGGTGGAAGCGCGATAATCGGCGTATTGAATAGGAGGCTTGCCCGATACGCGCGCTCCATAGCACGGCTGACTTTCGGGCGCCGAAGCGCCGAACAGCCTGTCGGTGCTGATCCCGGCGTCCTCTCCAGCCAAGAGGCTCCTTACCCCTCCGGGCCTGTTAGCGAGTTTAAATGGCGATCATGCGAGCGCTTCTGCCATCGGATGCGATGACGGCGCCGACCCGCTGATAGAGTCTGACGGCGAGAACATTGGCTAACCCAACGGGTGAGTTGGACGTGGGCGAGTCCCCCGGTCTTGGTCTCGTTGAGCAACCGGTCAAGAAGTTTCCGTCCCCAGCCAATCCCCCGAGCCGACGCCACCACGGCGATGGCCAACTGTGCAACTGCCTCGCCGCGTAGTCACGGGCGTACTCCTCGCCCGCATGCAGGCGGATCCAAGCGGCACCCACGGGCTGACCGCCCTCCTCTGCCACCACTCCCAGATCCCGGGGGCGGCCCCAGTCGTCAACGAACCGAGCCGTTCCGGGGTTCCACCAGCACCTCCTCGATAGGCGGGCGTGGGGGTGTTAGGTCGGACAGCGGCCTCGTAAAGCATTTCGCGGAGGAAGGCGCATCGTCCCCAGTCGCAATTCGAAGCATTCCGACAGGATGGTGCACAGAACGCGCCGCCGAGCGGTGTCGGACCCGGCTGAGCTGAAGCACGTTTGGCTGGCGACCTAGGTGCGCCTGCGCGGCACCTCATGTCAGCATGACGTAGTGCTGAGCTTGCATCGCAGGGGGGTCGTGCCAGTTCTGGTTGGCCGCTGGTTTTCGTGCGTGTGGTCTTGGCTCAGTTGAGCGAGCAGAGCCCGAACCGAACCCTGCTGAGAGCAACGAGACTTCAACCACGAGGGAGCGCCGCACAACAACAACGACCGAGCGGCCCCAGGAGGGCACGAGAAGGAATCCCCTCCCCCTTGGTGGGACCGCTGCGGTGTCGTTCGGTGAGAGCGACCCAGCGTGGACGATCCGGGTGCTCGAGTTCACATCCGACGGCGGCCTACGAGGACTACGGCGAGCGAGGTCCTCAAGACAAAAGCGGTCGGGGAAGGAGCTGCAGACGCGAGTTGACCTGTCCACTGGCGCGGTGGAAAGCTCCGTCCAGCTGCGTGCGATGCTTACGCCGTGGACTGGGGAGAGGTGCTACGGACCGGTGGGGCTTTCGTCGGTGGAGGGCTCGGAGGCGCCTTGGCGAAAGCTTGGTGGGATCATCACCTCGCCTTGCAGCGGCAGCTAGGCACTGAACAGCGGTCGCGTGATCAGGAGCGGATCGGGGTTGTCAGGGATCACGCTCTTGAGCTGCACGACCGAGCCATCGACTGGGCTATTCGGATTTGGGCGGAGGGCGGAGAGCACGAGTTGCTCGACACGCTAGACTACCCCACTGCGACCCATCCAGCATCCCGAGCTGTGGTTGAGCTCAACAACCAGGAGCTAGCTGACGCGTGGCTGCATTACACAACGAACGTGCACGCGCTCGCCATGCGGCTCACCAAGGCGAAAGGTGTCGATTCCATGCTTGACTCAAATCGAGCCATCACCGATTCCTTTGGCCAATTTTTCAAAGTGTTAATTAGGTTGGAAAGGAAACTTTGAGCGCTCGCGCTGCTCAGACGGACAACCGTAGCGCTCGCCAAGACCGATGCCGGGAACCAAACGCAAGGAGAAGCCGTGACGGACTGAGAAGGCAGCGGTGTTGTCGCGGTGAGAGCGAAACCGTCCTCTGGCAGTGGTCTCCCTTCGGGATGTGACCTGATGCTCGCGTGGCGTCCGCGTAGCGAGCGGTGGGACGCACCCATCGACGCATGGGTCAAAGGATTACCCAGCGAGAGGATTGGGGGCGAATCGGTCAGTCCAGAAATAGGGTCGGTCGCCCTATAACCGGCGCAGTGCCCTGGCAGACCTGCCGATAATGCCCGCTCCATAACGCGGCCGCTCATTGCCGCAGAGTCGCAGAGAACGGCGCGTAGGAAACTGCCGTGGTGCTGGCGAGTCACCTTAAGGCTCAGCGCGATAGGCTGCCGGACCATCTCTTCCGCTCGATGATGCGCGCTCCCAAAGGAGAGCATCGTTTGGATGGTGCCTGCCGCCCGACTTCGGCGCAACTGCAACGCTCGGAAACGCCTGAAGGGCACGCTTGACGGCGACGCAGTCGAAGCTGGCGCACCCGCCCGCGGAAGCCGCTCCTCATCGGACGACAAGGCGGGGTGCTGCTGAGTCAGTTCTCCTCCCGCCCAGCCCTTTCAGCCGAACAGGTCGCCACGAAGCTGCTGGAGGCCGTGTCTTCCTTCGTGATGGCTCCGTCGGCCTTGAACTTCACCTCCGCCTTGGGCAGACTTCCCTGCGTGGATATCAACCTCTTCGGCCTCGGGATCAACAGCGATGACGTGTCTCCGTTCCTCGGCTCCGACTTCCACATGCCGTTCAAGTGGGCGATTGGTGAGGGTGTTCCGCCTGGGCCAAGGGCGAAGCCGGGGATGACGTTCGCTCTCTTCGGTGACGGGCTGATCCTCGCAACCGTCACCTACTGCGGTTGCTCTAGACGCAGCCACCGTTGGGAGCACCGCCCATCCGAGGACGGTTTGCGTCACGACTACGGCGCCGGCTGGGTGCTCGATCTAGACCCGAACACGTGGAAGGAGAGGCGGATCTTGTGCGAGGCTAGCGGTCAGTCGTATCGCTACGGTTACCTGTCGCTGGACGACGTATTTACTCAGATTATCGCCGCCGCTTAGCTCAGGATTGCTCGCCGATCAGCCCCGGGGCTGAGGGCACATCCGACGACGGCGATCGCAACGCAGACGAGTGTCGGCATGTCGGTGATGAAGG
>JAUJMG010000181.1 GCA_030446955.1 Thermomicrobiales bacterium | reverse complement strand
TCGGTGATCCTGGCCGCCGTGATGCTCAAGATGGGCGGCTACGGCCTCCTCCGCTTCAACCTGCCCCTCTACGAGCAGGGCTCCAGGGACTGGGGCCCGACCATCGTCGTGCTCTCGATCATCGGCATCCTCTACGGCGCCTTCGTCGCCCTCGTCCAGCCGGACATGAAGAAACTGATCGCCTACTCGTCGGTCAGCCACATGGGCTTCGTCACCCTCGGCATCTTCGTCTTCAACCTCCAGGGGATGAACGGCTCGATGATGGTGATGCTGGCGCACGGCTTCAATACCGGCGCCCTCTTCCTCCTCGTCGGCGTCATCTACGAGCGCGCCCACACCCGCCTCATCTCCGCCTTCAGCGGTCTCGCGACCCGCATGCCCTCCTACTCCGGTTACTTCGCGCTCTTCATGTTCGCCAGCATCGGCCTGCCTGGCCTCTCTGGGTTCGTCGGTGAGTTCCTGGTCGCGCTCGGCACCTGGGAGTACAACAAGGTCGCTGCCACCTTCACGTTCGCGGTCGTCATCCTGGCTGCCTGGTACATGCTCTGGATGTTTCAGCGGGTCGTCTTCGGTCGCGCCCCCGGCGAGGCCCCGGACCCGCACGACGGCGCCCTGACCACCGAGGAGCGGGACGCCCTTCACAAGGAGCGCCACATCGGCGTCGAGCAGAGCCATCCCACCGGCCACGCCGGGCACGGTTCGCCGTTGCCCGTCACCGGTGGCTCAGGCGCTGGTGACACCGATGCCGCCACCGCGGTCGGTCACGCCCCCGCCGACCAGCTTCACGCCGCCCACGAGGGTGCTCACGCGGCCGGGGATGCCCATGCCTCGAACGCTCACGCCGAGGTCTGGCCGGACCTGACGAAGAAGGAGGCGCTCACGCTCTTCCCGCTCGCCGTCCTGACCATCGTCACCGGGGTCTACCCGCGCCCGATCTTCGAAATTGCCGAACCCGCCTTCAACCGCATCCTTGCCCCCTTCCTGTAGCGAGCAGGAGGCGGTGCCGAGGAAGATCCGGGAGTTGAAAGCCGATCTGCGACGGGGGGCTTTGAGTTTCGCCGGGCGAAAGGGAGTCACACGTCTTGGACCCATCCGTCGTTGCCAAGAGTCTCGGTTACGATCTCTGGCAATGACGGAGACGATGCGCGACCCTATCAGGAACGCGATGTGCGCAGCGCATTGGCCAGGCTAGAGGACGTGAAGGGACAGCGAAAATGAGCGATCAGAACCAGTATGAGCACTACTCGATGGTTGTGGAATGGGAATCGGAGGGGGAGGTCTACGTCGTGACCGTCCCGGAGTTGCCCGGTTGCCGCACGCATGGCGAGACTCGTCAAGAGGCCGTCCTGCATGGCAGCGAAGTCATCGAACTCTGGATCGACACCATGCGGGACCTGGGCCGGCCCATCCCGGCTCCGAAGTATTTCGCGCTCGACTCCGTTGACGATCTCGCTGGGGTTCATAGGTAGGGAAGCCATGGACTCTGCCTGTCCCCTTCAATCAGACTGTGCATGATGAAGCGCTGAGAAGAACCGGAACGTGCGGGGCGACAATGTCCCTGAACATCTGAGTCACTAAGGGAGAGGGAGCCGTTTCGATGCCGCTGAATTTGGAAGCGCCGGATTTCGGGCTGGTCGTGCCCCAACTGCTGGTCTTCGGGCTGGCGATGCTGCTGCTCTTTGGGGACGCGTTCCTCCCGAGGGACCGCCACTACACCTGGCTGACCGGCGTCTCGCTCGTCGGCTACGCCGTCGCCATGGTCTCGCTCTGGTGGCAAGACGGCCGCAATGAGGCCACCTTCCGCGGCCTCTTCCGGGCCGACGGGCTGACCATCTTCCTCTCGGTTGTCATCCTTGTCGCGGCGATCTTGTCGGTGATGGTCTCTGCCAGCTACGTCGAACGGCTGGAAGGGCGGATGCCCCTCGGCGAGTTCTACGTCCTGCTTGCCTTCTCCGTCCTCGGTGCCCTGCTGGTCGCCTCCGCCGGCGATCTTGTGATGATCTTTATCGGCATCGAGCTCTCCTCGCTCGCCACCTACGTGCTGACCGCCTTCGCCAAGCGCCGCCTCACCAGCATTGAGGGCGCCCTCAAGTACTTCCTGCTTGGCATCTTCGCCAGCGCCATCCTCGTCTACGGGATGGCCTGGATCTATGGCTCCTCTGGCTCGACCAACCTCGACCTGATCGCGCGCAACCTTCAGGAGGCGATCGGCGGCGAGGACGTGCGTGACGCCTCCCTGCTGCTCGGGTTGCTCCTGCTGCTGGTCGGCCTCGGCTTCAAGATGGCCGCCGTGCCGTTCCACTTCTGGACGCCGGATGCCTACGACGGCGCGCCCACCCCCGTGACCGCCTTCATGTCGGTGGTGCCGAAAGCCGCCGCCTTCGCTGCCACGATCCGGATTCTGGTCCAGGGGCTCGGCCCGCTGCGCAACGACTGGATCAACCTGATCGCGATTCTCGCACTGCTGACGATGGCTTTCGGCAACGTGGTCGCCATCTCCCAGCGCAACGTCAAGCGGATGCTCGCCTACTCCTCCATCGCTCACACGGGCTACATGCTCGTCGGGCTCGCGGCGTATCAGGTTACCGGTGGCGACCCCGACCAAGGTGTCCGCAGCCTGCTCTACTACATCCTCGCCTACACCTTCATGAACATCGGCGCCTTCGCGATCGTCACCTGGCTCCAGCACCGCGGCCGCGGCTTGACCCTGGACGACTTCAGTGGCCTCGCCACGAGCCACCCGCTCGCCGCGGCGGCGATGACGGTCTTCATGGTCTCCCTCATGGGGGTGCCGCCACTGATCGGCTTCTACGCCAAGTACTACGTGATCCTCGCCGCGATCGAGGCCGATCTGCTCTGGCTCGCCCTGGCGGTGGTTGTGCTCTCAGCGGTCAGCGCCTTCTTCTACCTGCGGGTCGTCGCCGTGATGTACTTCAACGACCCTGAGCGCGAGCCGCGTCAGGCCAGAACTCCCCTGCTGGATGCCGGCATCCTCGGGATGGTCCTCGCCACGATCTTCCTTGGCATCTTCTCCACCCCGGTGATCGACCTCGCGGACCGGTGGGTCTCCGCTCTCTCCGTCGGCACCCGCATCGCCGGTGGGCCGTAGCCCCCACGTGGTCGGTCTTATGGAGGGTGTCCTCCCGTCCGCTTCCCTCCGCCCGTGACCCTTCGCGGTGAGCGCGTCGACTTGCGGGCGGTCGAGCGGGAGGACGCCCCCGTCCTCCACCGCTGGCTCAACGATCCCCGGGTGATGCGCTTCTGGGGCTCCCCAGCCCACACGGTCTCTCGAGTGGAGATGCAGCGGCGGATCGAGGGCTGGTTGGACCGGGAGGCGGCGCTCGGTCGCCCCGCCTGCCTCATGATCGAGACGCTGGAAGGGGAGGCGATCGGCCACGTCGTGATCGGGGAGGAGCGGCCGGAGGCGCGCTCCGCGGAGCTCTCCATCATGATTGGCGAGCCCGACCATTGGGGGCAGGGCTACGGGACCGACGCCCTGGAAACGCTGCTGGACGCCTGCTTCGACGCCTGGAACCTGCATCGCGTCTGGGTTCGCAGCGAGGCCACCAACCCCCGCGCCCACCGGCTCTACCGCCGCTGCGGCTTCGTCCACGAGGCCACCCTCCGCGATGCCGCCTTTCTCGAAGGTCGCTGGGAGGCCGTGCTGGTGTTCGGCCTCTTGCGCCATCAACGTTCGGCCGCCGTCGTCCCCCGCGAAGACCCGGCCGGCACGGTTGGTCCTGTCGATCCCACTCCAACGTCAGAAGGCTGACCACTGATGGCTGCCCACCCGCTCCCACAGGATCCCCACGAGCGCTTCGACGTGGTGCTGCCGGACGGCACCGCGACGGGTCGCACCAAAGCCCGCGCTGACGTGCACCGAGACGGCGATTGGCACCGCTCCGTCCACGTCTGGGTCGCCGGAGTCGGCCAGGACGGCGTTCCCTTTCTCCTGTTCCAACGCCGAGGGCTGGGCAAGGACACCTGGCCGGGCCGGCTCGACGCCACCGTCGGCGGTCATTACCGCTCCGGTGAGGGGCTAGCGCAGGCGCTGCGCGAGGTCGAAGAGGAGATCGGCGTCGCCGTTGCCGAGGAGGGCCTGCGCCGCCTCGGCCTCCGGGTCTGCGTCAACGAAACTGAGCCGGGCGTGCGCGACCACGAGCTGCAGGACGTCTTCCTGCTCCGAGACGACCGCCCGTTGACCGCCTACCGCCCGGAGCCGGCGGAACTCGCCGCCCTCGTCCGGTTCCCCCTGCCGCCGCTCCTGGACCTCCTCGCCGGGACCCGGAAGACCGTGACCGCCGAAACCATTGCGCCGGACACGGACGCAATCGCCCCAGCCGAGATCGGCCCGGGCGACTTCATCCCCACCGTCGATCGTTACTTCTACCGGGTTGCCGTCGCGGCGAGTCTCGCGCTACGCGGCGAGCCCCACATCGCGGTCTGACGCGGGCCCCGGTAGATCGCTTGGTCGTCCGTGACCGCCCGTGCTCAGCCCCGGACGCGCCTCCTGAGGTGATACCGGGGATGAAGAATCCCTGGGCACGCCGACGCCGACGCCGACGCCCGAGGGAAGGACACCCGTGCATATGGATTCGGTTTAAGTCGGTCCGCGCTCCTTCTCTGGTGGCGTCGCCATTCCGGGCCGGATCCCCTAACCTCCGCGCCCGGGAACGGCTGGCTCTCCCCGCTCGTCACGCCCCAGCCAGTGCCGACCTCACCCGCTCAAGGTGCTCTGCCTCGTGCTCTTGGAGGCGGCGCAGCACCTTCCGCAGCGTCCACGCCTCGCCGTCGGCCTCGACCACCTTGGCCAGCCACTCCTCGTCGAGAGTGTTCAGCTCGTTCAAGACTTGCCGGCGCGTCTCGTCCAGCACCCGGAATGGGTCCTCCTGCTTGGCCTCCTCTGACAGGCGGTCGGCCAGCCCCAGCCGGTGGAGGAAGTACAACTCGCCGCCGGCGATGTGGAGCAGTACCCTGCCCACCGTCCAGCCCTCCCCGCCCCGCTCGCGGCGCTCAAGCGCTCCAGGGCCAGCCGCCTCCACCAGACGCAGCAAATCCGCCCGCGTGGCCGTGATCGCCGCGACCGCCGCGGCCACGTCGTCGTGCCCTAGGGGCTCCAGGTCCGGGTCCGCTCGCTCCGGTTGCGTGTTCGCCGCCTCCGCTGCCAAACGCGCCCAGTCCACCGCCCCAGTGTCTCCCTCGTTCTCCATGTCTACCTCCCTGCTCTGAACGACGCGGTCTCTCTGAGGCAGCGCAAGGGAGCGGCCAGCAGCCCCAAGGCGAAAGCGTGCCGGTGCCCCAGACAATCAGGACGCCCCAAGAATCTACGCTCGCTACACCCACTCGATGGCAATTGACATATAATGACAGCATCCGGAAGGAGGGACGACGGTGTCCAAAGAGCCTCAGACTGCTCGATCTCGGTTCGGCGTGCCCTGCGTCGCGGGGCTCCGCCCGCTCCTCCTTGCCCTGGTCATGCTTGCGCTCGCCCTGCCCGCACTTGCACCGCCTGTCGGTCGGGCGGCGGCGCCTCGGGTGGACGTGGTCGATCTGGAAGGCACGATCACCCCGGTCATGGCCCGATACGTCGGGCGAGCCATCGAGCGAGCCGAGGATGAGGGCGCAGCGGCGGTGGTGCTGACCATCGACACCCCTGGTGGCCTCTCCTCCGCCATGGACGACATCGTCCGCGACATTCTGGAAAGCGAGGTTCCAGTCGTCGCCTACGTCTCGCCCCGCGGCGCGCGTGCTGCCTCAGCCGGCGTCTACATCGCCTATGCCGCTCACGTTGCGGCGATGGCCCCCGGCACCAACATCGGCTCTGCCTCCCCCGTCTTCATGGGTGGAGGAGATTCAGAGAATGACGAGACGCTGCGGCGCAAGGCAACCAACGACGGGGTCGCCCAGATCCGGAACCTGGCCCAATTACGCGGGCGCAACGCCGAGTGGGCGGAGCAGGCCGTGCGGGACGCCGTTAACGTGACGGCCGACGAGGCAGCCCGCCTCGGCGTGGTCGACCTCATAGCGCCGGACGTGCCCACGCTGCTGGCGGACATCGACGGTCGCACGGTGCAGATGTCCACTGGCTCAACCGTCCTTGCCACCCAGGACGCCGCGACGGAGGAGATCGAGATGGGCTGGATGGAGCAACTGCTCCAGCTCGTCACCGACCCGACCGTCGCCTACATCCTGCTCAGCCTGGGTACGCTCGGGATCTTCCTGGAGTTGTCCAACCCCGGGGTCTACCTGCCTGGCGTAATCGGCGGGCTCTGTCTCCTGCTCGCGCTCTTCGGCCTCGGGACGTTGCCCGTGGATTGGACCGGCGTGCTGCTGATCGCCTTCGCGTTCCTCCTGTTCGTCGTGGACATCTTCGTTCCCTCCTTTGGGGCGCTCACGGTCGGCGGTGTCATCAGCTTCGTGGTCGGGTCGTACCTGCTGATCGGTGAGGCCGCGCCGCCCGGCTTCCAGATCGCTCCAGTGGCAATTTGGACGATGACCGGATGCCTGGTTGCCTTCTTCCTGTTCGTCGCCGGCTCCGTTCTCCGCGCTCGCAGCCGACGCCCCTATACCGGAGGACAAGCGCTGGTTGGCGAGGTCGGCACCGTCCGCCGGCCCGTCAGCGCGACAGTCCCTGGCATGGTCTATCTCCATGGCGAACTGTGGCAAGCTGCGCTTGATGCGTCCGTCGGTGAGCGGGAGATCCCGAGCGGAGCGCCGGTCACAGTGACGGCGGTGGATGGGCTGGGCGTGCTCGTTCGGCCCGCGACGGCCGCCGGAACCGCCGCGTCCAAGCCCTTCACAGGCGCCGCCAACTCAGTTGTCAATCCCATTGGCCGCACATCGGGAGCCAAGGTGCGATAGCGCGTGTGCCAGATCGTCGGTAGTAGGACAACGCGGCGGGGTGCCCCAGCCGCTGAAGGAGAGTGAGGTGGACGCGTTGGGCGTAGTACTTGGGGTGGTGGTCGTCTTCGTCCTGATCGTGCTGTTCTCCGCCGTGAGGGTGGTCCAGGAGTACGAGCGGGGCGTTGTGTTCCGGCTCGGTCGCCTGGTCGGTCCCCGGGGCCCCGGGCTCATCCTGCTGATCCCGTTCGTGGAGCGGATGCAGAAGGTGGACCTGCGGACCGTGACCATGGACATCCCCTCGCAGGAGGTGATCACGCGGGACAACGTCACTGTCCGCGTCAATGCGGTGGCCTACTTCCGCGTGCTGGACCCGAACGCGGCGACGGTGAACGTCGCCGACTACATCCGGGCCACGTCACAGATCGCCCAGACCACGCTGCGCAGTGTGCTCGGCCAGTCCGAGCTGGACGACCTGCTCTCGGAGCGGGAAAAGATCAACCTGGAGTTGCAGCAGATCATCGACCAGCAGACCGAGCCCTGGGGCGTCAAGGTCAGCATCGTCGAGGTCAAGGACGTGGAGCTGCCGCCGACCATGCAGCGGGCGATGGCCCGCCAGGCGGAAGCTGAGCGGGAGAAGCGGGCCAAGATCATCCATGCCGAAGGCGAGTTCCAGGCCAGCCAGCAACTGGCCGAGGCCGCCGAGGTCATCGATCAGAACCCGGTCACCATCCAGCTCCGCTACCTGCAAACGTTGACCGAGATCGGCGTCGAGAAGA
>JAUJMG010000685.1 GCA_030446955.1 Thermomicrobiales bacterium | reverse complement strand
GAGTAGGCCCAGCCTTCACCGGGCCGGAACAGGAGCCCGCGCGGCAGCGTGCGGGCCAGCAACTCGTCGGGCGTCCACGGTACGGTCGGGTCCGCTTTCAGGTCCTTGACGTACTCAGGCATCCCACCGTAGTCCGGCAAGCCGCTGGTATGGCTGAGGAGATGGCGGAGGGTGATCGGCTCCTCGAGATGGAGGTCGGGAAACAGCGGCGCGATCGATGCGTCGAGCGCGAGGTGCCCTTGTACAACGAGCCGGAGAGCCGCCGCGGCAATGAACACCTTGGTCACGCTGTAGAGGTAGAACTGGGAGTCAGGCGCAAGCGGCTGTGTCCGGCCGGCGTCCCGGAATCCCAGGCCCACCGAGACCGTTCTCCCATCGATCACCAGCGCGACTGTTGCTCCCGGGACATCTGTCCTCGCAAGCAGGGTGTTCACTGCCGTCGAGATATCGTGGGTAAAGGGCGTGTGCTTTGTCATGAGTGGCGGTTTACCACAGGATAGGTGGGGGTGGGGAAGCAGGGGCGCCTCCATAAGGAGAATGCCGAACTCCCTCACCCGCGGCGGCCCCGCATGGCGCGGCAGCATAGCGTAGGGAAGACACGGCAGGGACTCATCCGAGTAGGGTAAGGTTGACGTAGTACCTGATGACGACTCGTGATGTCGCCGCGCCATATCCGCCGGCCTGACCTAGGATCGCCATTCGGCGCCCAGCGCCAACCGCTCCGCCTCGCCCCAACCAGGGGCTCCGCTGCCCCGTTGGTCCCGTTCCCTCACCAACCACGACTGACCGCAGCCGCGTAACGAAAGGCACGACGATGTCCAACCCCTCGCCCACAGTTCCTGATGTCGGTCGCGCTGCGTGGCGCGTGCCGATCCGCCGCGTCGACCTCACCAACCGCGCCGGCGCGGCCGGCGCCCTCGCGGCCCTGCTGATGCTCGCGGTCCAACTCCTGTGGCGCCTCGCCTGGTCCCCAGCGGGCGTGCAAGCGTTCCCTGAGCTCATTGTCGCCGCGGTCGCGCGCCTCACGCCGCTCGGACTCTTCGGGTTCGCGACGGAGACCTTCGGCAGCCTTGCCCAGAACAGTCTGTTCGTCTCGGTCCTGCTCGGCGTCGTCGCGGTCGGGTACGGCGCCGGGCTGCTGGCGGCCGGCCTGAGCCGGCGATTGGGCGCCGAGCTGCCTCAGCGCCTAGCCGCCGGCACAGTGGTGGCGGCCGGCCTGCTCCTCTTCACCCTCCTCGTCGTACTGCCGATCGCCTACCTGGGGACGTTCGCCCGCGACAGCAGCTACACCGGCGAGATCCTCCTCCAGCTCGTCTCCACCTTCGCGCTCTTCGCGGTCGCCTGGGCCCTGCTCGCCGCGCCGCCCGCCGTAGCAGGCGCCGGATCCACGGTAAGCCCCGGTGTGGGGCGCCGTGCGGTGCTCCGCGGCGCCGCCCGGGCAGGCTTGACACTCGCGGCGCTCGGGACCGTCGGCGGGGCGACCTGGCGACTCATCCGTCCGCACCCGACCGGGGACGCGGCCGCTGATGCCCAGCGGGCCCAGGATATCCTTACCGCTGCCCAGGCTGGCGGAGCTGGGCCGGTGCCTCCTGCGGACGGGGCGGTTCCGACCTCGGCCGCGGTGCCGCGGCCTCCCGACCCGGTCCCGGGCCGAGTGGTGGCGGCCGCCCCGGACGCGAGCGTCCGCTTCGCCCAGCTCGACGCCGAGGGGAAGTTGACCCCAGTGCTGAGCCCGACGCCCGACTTCTACCATGTCTCCAAGAACATCTCTGACCCGACCGTCAGCGCCGACGGCTGGGCCTTGGAGGTGACGGGCCTGGTGGACCGTGAGATCCGGCTCACCCACGCGGACCTGCTCGCTCGCGCCACGGATCAGAAGATCACCACCCTCTGCTGTATCTCCAACGAGTTGAATGGCGATCTGATCGGCACGGCTCAGTGGAGCGGGTTCCCCCTCGCGACGCTGCTGGCCGAGGCGGGCGTTCAGCCCGGCGCGGTGGATC
>JAUJMG010000684.1 GCA_030446955.1 Thermomicrobiales bacterium | reverse complement strand
TGACCAGTTCGTGACCACGTTGTGAGCTCCTGCCGCGGCCACCTCCAGGCCGCGCCTGACGTGCTCTTGCCCCCGCACCTCCGAGAAGTCGGTTCCCTTGAAGGCGGTCCCGTCGGAGGCGCCGTTCCCAGGGACGAAGGGCGCGATCGGCGCTTCGCCCGTCAGGTGGTTGACGAGGTCCGCCAGCGTCCGCACCGGCAGAATCTCCACCCCACCAACCAATGCCGCCTCTGCCGCGTCCTCGTGGGGCACGAAGGCCCGCCGCATCCGCTTCTCGGCGGCAAGCGCCAGCATGGCGATGATGCCCGGCGTGTGGCGCAGCACCCCGTCCAACGACAACTCCCCGACGACCAGCGCGTCCTCCAGCCCGGGCGCCGGAACCTGCCGGGAGGCCGTCAGGATCCCAAGCGCGATCGGCAGATCGTAGGTAGGCCCGGCCTTCTTCAAATCCGCCGGCGCCAGGTTTACCGTCACTCGTCCGTGTGGAAAACGGCCTCCTGAGTTGCGAATGGCGGACCGGACCCGCTCCTTGCTCTCCTGCACCGCCGCGTCGGGGAGGCCGACCACTATCATGCCGGGGTTCCCCGATCCGACGTCCACCTCCACCTCGACCAGCTTGCCGTCCAGCCCCACCACCGCACAGCTGTAGACCTTGGCGAGCACCGCCCCTCCTCGTGTCATCGATTTAGCGGCCCCGGTTGGCGCCGCCCAAGGCGCCCCGGCTTACTGATCGACCACGTGGGCATCAGCCGAGCAGATCACCCCGCTCCGGCCCTTGCTGGGGCATCAGTTGCCGCCGTGAACGCACCGCATCTTACCGGACTGGCCAGGCTTTTCTCATACGCAATCTCTGTTCGATGTCGACTCCGACGGCAGCGTCGGCCCATTGGTTCCCGGTGCCATGCGGGATAGACCCCGCATGCCGGGTGGTCGACCGGGGACGGAAACATCACGGCCGCTCATAGATAACGGCGGCGGGGCAGCGCGGCCATCACCACATGATGAGCAGAGGCGGCGCGGAACTGGAGACCTCTGCCTCTATCCGACCGCGACTCGCTCGAATCCTTGAGAACGCGTCCACGTCTTCAGCGAGGTCGATGTCAGTGCGGTGCCGGGAGCATGGAGTCCGTAGCACTCGGTGTAGCATGGCAAGACCGGGGGACGGACGCGGCATTGGGAACGGATCGGCGGCGGGGACGGGATTTGCGGAGACCAGGGGATGGTGAAGACGCCGCCCAGAAACCGGGCGTCGCATGGGGGATGCTCAGCCTGGCGTGGCTCGTTGCCCTCAATCTGCGTACTGGATTTGTCGGGATCGGTCCGGTCCTGCCCCGGCTCATCGACGACCTCGGGCTCTCCAGCGCCCAGGCCAGCGTCCTTGTAGCAGTGCCGACCGCGATGATGGGATTGGCGGCTGTGCCGGGCGGGCGCTTCGCCGACCGGCGCGGAGCTTCTCCAGTTGTGGGGGTCGGGCTGGCCCTCGTCGCGCTCGGGGGCGCCTTGCGGGCGACCACCTCCGCCTTCGTTCCCCTGCTCGGCCTCACCATCGCCTTCGGGGCCGGGCTCGGCATCGCCCAATCGGCGCTGCCGCGGCTGGTGCGCGAATGGTTTCCGGCAAGGGTCGGCACAGCGACCGGCGTCTATGCTAGCGGCTTCGTGTCCGGTGCATTCCTCAGTGCCTCGCTGACCGGACCGGTGCTCCTGCCACTGTTTGCCGGTGATGCGTGGCGACCGCCGCTGCTTGTCTGGGGGGTCCTGGCGCTGCTGACCCTCCTCGCCTGGCTCACCGCCGCGCGCCGGTGGCATCCCGCAGGCGGGGGGACAGCCGGACAGATTCTCGACCGGGAGCAGCCAGCGCCGGCGCCAGCTCGCTGGTCCCCCTGGCGGGACCGCCGAGCGTGGCATGTCGCAGCAATTTTCGCGAGCCAGGGCGTCGCCTACTATCTCGCCGTCGCCTGGCTGCCGGCCGCCTATGAAGACCTCGGCCTAAGTCCGGGCCAGGCCGGCGC
>JAUJMG010000683.1 GCA_030446955.1 Thermomicrobiales bacterium | reverse complement strand
ATGCCGTCCTGATCGGCATCGAGCCGGTCGACATTGTTGCTTGGCGATCCACCGGCCGCTTTGAAATGGGCTTGCGCTTCGGCCTGCGTCGCGAAGTCCGGGCAGTTGCGACCGTCCCCTGTCTCTGCCCGCGTCGCGGCGGTCTGGACGAGGAAAAGGACGAGCAGGGCCCCTGCGAGCGGACCGATCAGGCCGAGCGGGTTCCGGGTCATGGCACGGCTCTCCGGTGGCATAGCGGTGGATGGGGACGTCCCGACCCGAGTATCGCAGCACAGGAAGCCGGATCGCCAAGACACCACGGTCACGCTCAGCGGGAGAGGCCGTCGTCGCGCTTGGCCTTGCGGAGCCCGGCCCGGAACGTCGGCCAGCCAATCAGGTTGTTCCGCCCTTTGCGTTGATCAGCATGAACATCGCGGCCGAGACCAAGACGAAACCGGACAAGAGGCTTGCGGCTCCTTAGGGAGAAACGGAGGTCCGTCCCGGGGACGTGCAGTGGGAAGATCAGCCAGCGGAATCCGTATCAGATCATCCTGAGCGTGACAGGTATTTCCAGGAAGGTGCTGTAGCGCCTGACCGCTGCCTGGAGGGCGTCGGACTCGGCGGCGTTCAACGCCGCGAAGAGGTTCGCTTCCAGCGTCACCCCTTGTCTCGCGATCGTGCGGCGCCAGGTGCCCGCCCGTTTGCCCCCGATGATGACCGGCCGGGGGAAGGTGTTGGCCCACGCTCCGTGGTCTGCGGCCCACGGCATGTCCGGGAACGTCAGGCCCGTGTAGGTCAGCACGGCCTCGTCGTATTCCGGCAGGAGATAGGCGGCGATTCCCTCCGTTTGGGACACTTGCGGTGCGTCGCCGAACCAATAGGTCTCGCCTTCCACGTCCTCATGGACCAGATCCCGCTCGACCAGGTGGAGGCCCTGCCGGGCATCGGTGACGGTGAGCCCGGACCAGCGAACGTACTCCTTGAGGTCGCCGGACCGTGGCCGGTGAAGAAGCGGAAGGTGATCTCGGCAAGCGCTTTTTCATGCGGCACCACCCTGGCGTCTGGCGCACGTTCGTCGAGCAGTGCATAGGTGTGCTGCTTGCCGCGCATGGCGCCACTGCAGATCAGCGCGTCCAGCTCGGCGTGCATCACGATGTAGGCCAGGCGGACGCCCGTGGCGGGGATACCCTCTTGGCCCAGGATGGCGGCGAGCTCCGGCCGGGTGAGCTGGTTGCCGCCTTCCAGCGCACCAGCGATGACGTGCTCGCCGCGGGTGAGGGTTTCGGTATCGAGCCCCTGCTGGCGGTAGATAAAGGCGTTGAGCGCCTCCACCCGCGGCGCGGTGAGCTGGAGCAGGATGCGGATGTCGGCGGGGGTGACGAAGTGCCAGGTCGGACGGAGGACGTGGGTCCGGAGGATCCTGCCCTCATCGAATGCTCGAGCAACGTCGGCATCGCGGCAATCCCTGGTGCGCTGGCCGACCGACCATCGTGCGCCCGGGTAATCCTGCGACTGGACGCCGACCAGCCAGTGCACGACATCCTCGGGTCGATCGAAGGGGGTACCCGCGACGCGTTGGGTGGAAAGCCGCCGGTTGAGAACATCCGTGGCGTTCATGGCTGCCCGATCACCTCTCCAACTGGGCCGGCGACGCGGCTATAACGTCCCGGGTCGCACATCATCACCGCCGCAACATGGCGGTCGGTGCGTCGAGCTGCCTGGGCTATGATGTCGGTATGCAGTATGGGATGTCATCCTGGATGGGGACCAGATCGCGGGGATTGGCGCGTGATCGGTCTGATCGAGAACAACCGGGAGGTGATCGCCGCTCTGTGCCAGCAGTAAGGTGTCCGGCGGCTAGCGGTGTTCGGCTCGGCGGCGAAGGGAACCTTCCACCCCGAAACGAGCGATGTGGATTTCCTGGTAGACATCGGTCATTTCGAGGATCGGGTAGGCCGGCGGTTCATGCGGCTGATCGTCGAGCTCGAAGACTTGATGGGGCGCCCGATCGATGTCGTTACCGAGCCGGTGAGGAAG
>JAUJMG010000682.1 GCA_030446955.1 Thermomicrobiales bacterium | reverse complement strand
AGCACAACGACCAGCGCACCCAAGAACGTCTGCCACCAGGCCACAGGGGTCACCTGTCGAGCGGGGGGATGGAACCCCCCAACGTTACGGAACAACTTTACGGACAACGTGCATTGTCGCGCAGAGAAGAGCCAGGAACGGTCCTTCGCTCCGCTTCGCCAGCGAGCCTCTCATGCGCACATGCCCCGCTCGCTGCACCAGCGCCCCGCCACGCGATGTGACCCCCACCCCTCGGCAATCACCCTACCCGGTCGATTCTGCGCTCCTAGGGCCGCTCAGCGCGTCGGTCGTCGGCGTGGTGTCGCCTCGGTGGCGTTGTGTTTCCGTGAGAGCCTGATGCTCAGGCCATAGCACAGGCTTGACGCCCTGCCGGGGCACACCTACAGTCGGCGCCCCCGGCAGTTGGCCGCGGCCCGACCCGCCTGCAGGAGGAGACCCGTGCCCTCACCATCTGCCACCCCGGAGCCTGGCACCGCCATCATCGGCTCCTGGGAGGTCGCCGTTCGGCCCGATGGCTTTGGACGCGCCTTCGTCAACCTCAGCACCTTCGTTCCCGGCGGAGGAGTGATTAACTCCGTTGGGGGACACACGGGACACGGCACCTGGGCCTGGACGGACGGAAGTAGCTACGCGATTACAATCGCCCTCTCAGATCTCGACGAGGAGGGGCAGGAAACGGCGCGGTCGACGGTGACGGCGACGCTGACGTTGGCCCCGGACGGGACGAGCTTCGAGGGTCCCTACGTCAACGTGGTGACCGACGGGTCGGGCACGGAGACCGACCGCTTCGCGGGAATAGCACGGGGCACGCGGATCGCCGTCGCGCCGATGCCCTAACGACGGATCCCCGCCGCGCTATCCTGCCCGCCATGAGCGCGCCCTACCGCCTCCCCGACCATGCCCCGAGTCGCACTGTCCGTCCCGGCGACTGTCCCAGCCCCGCCGCTGCCCGCGCGCTGCTTGCCCGTGAGGGCGTCGACGCTACCAGCCTGGACGCCCTGGGCCGCTTCCTCGCCGAGCAGGGCTGGGTGTGGCGCCTGGCCGGGGGCCGGAACTACCCCCGCTGCTGGGCCGCCACCGTCGCCCCGTGGGTCAGCCGTGATCCGTGGGCGGAGGCGTGGGGCGACAGCCCAGCGGAGGCCTTGAGCATCGCGGTGGCCCTCATGATCACCACGCCCCGCCCGAGCTGGTCGACGAGGGACCGGGCGAGATCGAGGCGTAGGCGAGACCGAGGCTGGGTGGGTGGTGCTACCGCTGCTCGCGTTCCGCCTCACGGTCGGCGAACACCTCAAGCTCCTCGGCGGGGATCCACCGCCGCTTCCCGATCTTGACCGAGCGCACCATCCCCTCAGCCAGGCGTCGATAGAGGGTCGCCTTCGGCATCCCGACGCGCTGGGCAAAGGCCTCGACGGCGAGGTAGCCAGGTGGAGCCGGTTCTGTCCGCTTCCCCCAATGGCGCCCAGCGTTCGGGGGGGCGTAGGCCAGGACCGCCTCGGCGGCCACGAGCCAGCGGCGTTGCTGGCCCACTCCTTTCGGGAAGTACTGGGCAGGGGCGAGCCGCCCCCGCCGAATCAGGTACCCCACGGTGTAGATCGAGCACCCAAGGAGCTCCGCCGCCTCCGCCGTCGTCAGCCACGACTTGGCCGGGTCGGGGCGCGGTCGTGGAGGCTCGGGGGGACCGGGAACGGGCCGAGCCGGCGCAGTCTTCCTGTCAGCCGGCTGCGCGCGAAGGATGCCGAGCCGGCCTTCCTGCTCGGCCTGCGCCCGCAGCTCGCCGAAGTCCAGCCCGAGCGCCTCGGCGAGCCGGTGCAGGGTGGGCTCCGAAGGTCGGGCGGTGCCTCGCTCGATCTCGCACAGCTGGGCGGGGGAGATGCCGGCCTTGGCGGCGAGCGTCGCCTGGAACACCCGCAGCTCGTCCCACCGTCGTCGCCGCAGGCGTTCACCGAGGGTCGGCGAGGGAGGCGCTTCGTCGTGCGTGTCACCCGGAGCGGGAGCGATCGTGGTCGTTCGAGGAAGAGGA
>JAUJMG010000681.1 GCA_030446955.1 Thermomicrobiales bacterium | reverse complement strand
CAGGGCAAGCAGGCGCCGGAGATCTTCGAGGCGGTCGAGGTCGAGGACATCCGGAACGCCTGCGACCTCTTCGCCCCCCTCTACGAGCAGAGCGGCGGCTGCGACGGGTTCGTCTCCATCGAGGTCTCTCCGGGTGCCGCCCGGGACGCGGAGGGCACCCGCGTCGAGGCCCGCCGCCTCTGGGCCTCCGTCGGCCGCCCGAATCTGATGGTCAAGATCCCCGGCACCCTGGAGGGCGCCGCGGTGATCCAGGAGATGCTGACCGAGGGCATCAACATCAACATCACCCTCCTCTTCTCCATCGAGAGCTTCGAGCGGGTCGCCCTCGCCTACGTGTCGGCCCTGGAGCAGCGCCACGCCCAGGGACAGCCAATCGACCGAATTGCCTCCGTCGCCTCCTTCTTCGTCAGCCGCGTCGACACCCTGATCGACAAGTTGCTGGAAGAGAAGATTGCCGCAACCGATGATCCCGCCAAGCAGGAGAAGTTGCGCGGGCTCCAGGGCAAGGTGGCGGTCGCGAACGCAAAACTCGCTTACGCCAAGTTTCAGGAGATCTTCGAAGGCGAGCGCTTCGCCCCGCTACGGGCCGCTGGTGCCAACGTCCAGCGTCCCCTCTGGGCCAGCACCGGCACCAAGAACCCCGCCTACAGCGATGTCCTCTATGTGGAGGAGTTGATCGGCCCGTACACGGTTAACACCATGCCGGGCAAGACGATCGAGGCCTTCCTCGACCACGGCCGGGTCGAGCGCACTCTGGATCGGAACGTGGAGGAGGCGCGTCAGGTCATGTCCGACCTCGCCGCCGCGGGGATCGACCTCGCCGCCGCAACGGCGCAACTGGAGGAGGAGGGCATTGCCTCCTTCACCAAGTCCTTCGACTCCCTGATCTCGGGCGTGGAGGGCAAGCGAGCAGCCCTCGCGGAAACGGTCGCCACGACGTAGCCGTTGTCCCGCCATCCCATCTTTGGCGCCGCCCCCGGGTTCCGGGGGCGGCGCCTTGTGCCGGATCTCTTGTTGAAGGGACCGGCCACTGACGTTGTCGAATCCGTGGAAGGATTGATCCCATGCCCGAGGCGCCGGCGAGACCGGTTCGAGTCGCGGTGGTTGGCACCGGCAGCGTCGGGGCGACCTTCGCCTACGCCCTGCTCTTCAGCGGCCTCGCCGCCGAGATCGTGCTGATCAACCGCGACCGGGACAAGGCCGAAGGGGAGGCAATGGACCTCACCCACGCCGTTCCCTTCACCCATCCCACCCGCGTCTGGGCCGGCGACTATCCGGACTGCGCCGGCGCCGCGGTCACGGTCCTCACTGCCGGCGCCGCCCAGGGCGACAACGACAGCCGGCTCGATCTCGCCGAGAAGAACGGCGCCATCTTCCGGGAGATCGTGCCCGAAGTTGCCCGTCACAACCCCGACGGCATCCTTCTGGTGGCCACCAACCCGGTCGACGCGCTGGCCTACGCCGCCTGGCGTCTCTCCGGTCTTCCACCTGAGCGCGTCATCGGCTCCGGCACCATCTTGGACACCGCCCGCTTCCGGGCCCTGCTTGGGGAGCACTTCCGCGTCGACCCAAACAGCGTCCATGCCGACATCATCGGTGAACACGGGGACAGCGAGGTACCAGTTTGGAGCCACGCCGGCATTGCTGGAATGTCCCTCTCCGCCTACTGCGCGGCTCACGGGATGCCGCACGACGAAGCAGCCCTCGCGGAGATCTTCCACCACACCCGCGATGCGGCCAAGGAGGTCGTCGAGCGCAAGGGCGCGACCTACTACGCTGTGGCCGCCGGCATGATGCGAATCGTCGAGGCCATCCTCCGCGATCAACGCACGGTCCTGCCGGTCTCGTCGCTCGTCCAGAACTATCACGGCATTGACGACATCTACCTGAGCCTCCCCTGCGTGGTGGGCCGTGAGGGCATCGAGCAGGTGATCCGGCTGGACCTCAGTGACGAGGAGTTGGAGGGCCTTCGGAGTTCGGCCGCCATCCTCAGGGAAGCCACCGCCAAGCTGGACCTCGGCTAAC
>JAUJMG010000680.1 GCA_030446955.1 Thermomicrobiales bacterium | reverse complement strand
CGACGCGGCTGGAAGGCGTTAGGGAAGGCGGCGAAGGACCAGTCCCAACACCAGGCCGGCCAGGAGCCCACGCGGCGGCACGCCGAGCTCCTGGCCGCGGCGATCGTCGGCGGTCGCGCCCACGTCGCCGACCCCGAAGGCGAGCCCCCGGGACACCCGGGGGCCTGGGGATGGCGTTTCTCCGGCGATGAGTGGCGACCGCAGGGAGAGAGGGTCGGGTGGGTCGATGGGGAACACCTGTACCTCGAGCCCGAGGTCGCCTTCGCCGCGGTCCAGAGGCAGGGACGAGACGCGGGCGATGCCCTCTCCGTCACCGGCCGCACCCTGAACAAGCGCCTGCACGAGCGCGGGCTGCTCGTCTCCACCGATCTTCCGCACCTGACCGTGCGCCGCGTGCTGCAGGGCAGGAGGCGGCGGGTGCTGCACCTCCCGGCCGCCGCCCTCTCCCCAAGCGGGGGAAACCTGGGCCAAGTGGGCCATGGCGACGAGAATCGCTTCGCCCGGGCGGCGGAGCGTCCGCCTCTCTGGCCCAGCGGCCTGGTCGCAAATGGGCCGAAGGACGGATCGGGAGCCGCAGGAGTGGGCCATCGCCCGCCCGCCGGCCCACCCGCGACCAGGGAAGTGGGCCAGGAGATTCCCGACAGCCCGGTCGGTATCGCCCGGGCCGGCCCAGATGGCCCAGTTCTTGATCACCCCCAGGACGGAGACGGGCACGGGGAGGCGCACGCGTTACTTGCGCCTCGGACCAGGGGTCGCGTATGAGCGCCGCGCTGGATCTTCTGGTGAGGCTGCATAACGACGGGTTCTGCTTGCGGGCCGTCGCCGGCGGGGAGCTCGAGTATGATGGGGCGGAACACCTGGTGACCGACGTCCTCTTGGCGGACCTGAGGAAGCACAAGGCAGACCTCCTGGAACTGCTGGAGTGGGACGAGGAGGTCGCCTGCGGGCTGATCCGGGAGGCGCTCGCGTACCTGTCCGGGCGCCACGTCGAGGGTTCGGACCTTTCGGTGCTTTACCCGTGGGAGGACCGGATAGACGAGGCGTTCGCCGAGACAGACATGGGGGCTTTGCGGGCGGCATTGCGGGGATTTGTCCGCTCCGGGGCCGCGTCGTTCGCGGGAGACAGATATGCCTAGGCGCTGCACCGTCTGCGATCATCGGGAGAGGGACAAAATCGACGCCGCCCTCGTCTGCGGCGCGTCGTTTCGGGACATAGCGGGCCGCTACGGCGTCAGCAAGTCCGCGCTCGAGCGCCACAAGGGCGCCCACCTGCCCTCCCACCTGGCGAAGGCGAGGGCGGCGGAGGAGGTCGCCGGGGCCGACGCCCTGCTCTTGCAGGTGCGACACCTGCAAGACAGGACCCTGGGCATCCTCCACGCCTCCGAAGGTGCCGGAGAGCTGCGCACGGCCCTGGCGGCCATAAGGGAGGCCCGCGGCAACCTCGAGCTGCTCGCCAAGCTGCTCGGTGAGCTCGACGAAACCCCCAGGATGGACGTCCTCATCTCAACCGAGTGGTTGACGGTCCGGACCACGCTCCTGGAGGCCCTGGGGCCCCACCCGGAGGCCCGAGTCGCCGCTGCCGGCGCGCTCCTCGCCCTAGAGAAAAGCCGGGCTCGGTGAGCGCCGCCACGGACCTCGCGATGGCCTTGGATGCCGCGGCCTTCGCGCGCTTCCTCGGCATAACACCGGACCCCTGGCAGGAGCGCCTTCTGCGCTCGGGAGCCGAAGGAAAGGCCCTCCTGTGCTGCGGCCGTCAGGTCGGCAAGAGCACCGTGGCGGCCGTCGCGGCCCTGCACCGGGCGCTCTACAGCCCCGGCGCCCTGGTGCTCTGCCTCGCCCCCGCCGAGCGGCAGTCGAAGGAACTCCTGACAAAGATCGCCGGCCTCTACCGGACGCTCCACGACGCGCTAGACCCCACGAGCGACCGCAGGCTCGGCATGGACCTCCCCACCGGCTCGAGGATAGAGGCCCTTCCCGGCACGGAGAAGACCGTGAGCGGGGGCTCGGGCGCGTCGCTCCGGATCGT
>JAUJMG010000679.1 GCA_030446955.1 Thermomicrobiales bacterium | reverse complement strand
CAGCGCGGCGACAGGTGAGGCCGTGAGACGCCCCAGGAGCGCGCGGGCGGTGAAAGCGGGTGACGGGCCACACCTGGGGGCAAGATCGCGCTACGGCTTGCTGGGGCAGTGAGCGGGGCACGTGCGGTGGAGCCGGCCCGGCGGGGGCTGATCGGACGCTCTTCTTTTGCGGGTGATGGCAATTGTCCTCGAACATGGGGGAGCATTGGTGGCCGATTGGCGGCCGCTGTCGCGGCTGCTCCCCGCGCTCCGTCCCTGCCGGCTACTCGACCGGAAGCCCGGGGGTCTGGCCCCACTCTGCCCAAGACGCCTCGTACAAGCGGACGTTGGGATAGCCCAGCAGCTGGGTCAGGACGAACCAGGTGTGACCTGATCGCCCGCCGACGGTGCAGTACGGGATGATCTGCCGGTCGGGATCGATGCCACGTGCTTGGTAGGCCGCCCGCAGCTCCTCGGTGGCCTTGAAGGTGCCGTCGGCATTGATGGCCGTCTCCCAGGGCACATGGGTGGCGCCCGGGATGTGCCCGGCGCGCTGTCCCTCCTTCGGTGCGGCCCCAGGCCGGAACAGCTCCCCCGCGTACTCCTGAGGGAGCCGCACGTCGAGGATCGTGTGCCTGCCAGAGCCGATCGCCGCTCGCACATCGGCGAGGCGGGCACGAGCGTCCCAGTTGACCGTCGCGACTGGGTACTCCACGGTGGCGGTGACCTGCGACTCGGTTTCCGTCGGGCGCCCCTCGGCCAGCCACTTGTCGCGGCCGCCATCCATGACCCGCACGTCGCGGTGGTCAAGGGCGTGCAGCACCCAGAAGGCCAGCGTCGCCCCGAAGTTCCAGGCGTCGCCGTAGAGGACGATTGTGGTGTCGGGCCGGATGCCGGAGCGCGAAAGCAGCCGTCCAAGTGCGGCCGGGTCGTCAATGAGCCGCTCGTCTGGCCCCAGGAGATCATCCCAGACCTGCCACAGCACCGCGCTCGGCAGATGGCCGGTGGCGTACGCCTCCTCCGGATCGAGGTCAACCTCCACGAGGCGGACGGTCGGGTCCTCAAAGTGCTCCGCCACCCACTGGGTGTCCACGAGCGGCGCGGGATGGGCTGAGGCAGTCATCGTCTTCCCTCTTACGACGCGGGCTTCGTCGCACCGTGCGCTCTACCATTGAGCACCGCGCGACGGGGTCGTCCCGTCGCCAGGGCTTTCGTGAGGTAATCAAACTGCGAACCGTCCATGGCGTCCTCCCCGTGACACGCCGGACACACAACAACCCGGCCAGGCCCAAACGGCCCCGACCGGGTTCGCCAGTCACTCCACCCAGCGCCTGCAGCGACCAAGAGTTAGCCGCGCCGGGCATCACAGTGTCCGAGGTGCTCCTACCCTACACCCGCCTGTGCTGAGAGCGTCAAGCCTGTCCGGACGGCTTTGCGGCGACCTGTACTTGTCCGCAGCGGGGTACCGGCGGGCGTAGCCTAGCGGGCCGCTCGGAAAGCCGACACGGCTCAGGCCCCAGCGACCGCGTCGCCCCAGGGGTTGTCGATCGCAAAGCGCCACGTGCCGTCACCCTGCCGACGAACCACGTCCGCCGTCTGCCCACTCAGCGCCACCGGCTGGCCGTCCGCGCCCGTCCCACTCAGGCTCCAGCGCGACACCAGGAGCGCGACGTCCCCCGCGCTGATAACGGTCAGCTTCTCGAGCGTGCCGCGCGGCCGGAGGGCGAACAGGCCGGTGAGGGCCTCGCGGATGGCGTCGATCCCCTCGGCCACCTGGCCCGGCTGGGTCACGAACGCCGCCATCGGCTCGTACAGCGCGGCGACGGCCTCGAAGTCGCCGCGGGTCACGCCGTCGAACCAGAGGTCGTGGAGGGCTTCGGGACTCGTGGCGGACACGGCATTGCTCCTTTCGCGCACACGAAACGGTCGCGGCCGAGTAGCCCTTCCGCCTCAGATGCTCTCCCTGCTACGTCGTCGGCGTGCCCACCGCCACCGGCGTCCCCTGCTCGTCGGTGGGCGTGAACCCCGGCTGACCCAGCGTCCAGAGCGAG
>JAUJMG010000678.1 GCA_030446955.1 Thermomicrobiales bacterium | reverse complement strand
AAGGAGTTGCGTCGGCCGTCTCCCGCTCCCGCATCGAGGCAATCGACCAGCACGGCCTGGCGCCTCACTGCCGCCTCTCTCACCGCCAGGTCATCTGCGGTGAGAGAGGCTCCCGGTTCCTCGTGCCGTGGTCCCCAACTGCTCGTCCTCGCTGCAAGTGACACGGCCACCGAGGTCGGTCCGTGTCCATGTCCGTATCCACGATGATCACGTGCCTGGTCCTGGTCATATCATCTGCCATGCCCAAGGGGCATCGCCGACTGTGGATGGGGGTGCAAGCGAAACGCCCTTCCGAAGGACATCGCTGGCGTCGGGAAGGCACCGCAGGGCGTCGGAGACGAAGCCAACAGCACGGCCGCGCATAGCAGCAGACGCGACCCGGCACGCACGCGAACAGCCGTGAGCGCGCTGCCTGAAGCCCTTACGCGCTGGGTCAGAGACGGACGAATCTGCCTATGCTGCCGGCGTGCCCTCGCCCTCCTCGCCGCCGCCTGGGACGAGAAACTCAACGATGTCGTCGATCAGCCAGCGATCGTCTTCTTGGACAAAGACGACGTAGACGGTGTCCGGCCCGGTGAATGCGTCGGTCGTGGCCAGGAAGGCGCCGACCTGCCCGTCCTCCAGCTCCATCACGTCGGTGATTGCGAGAAGGGTGGTCCGCTCCCCAGCCGGCAACGCCTCGGGCGTCGCCTCCAGGAAGGCGCGCAGTTCCTCTTCCGGTAGCGGGTCCTCCGCTGCGGTCTGGCGAATCGCGTCGGTGCTGAAGAGCGAGAAGGCGCGCGGGAAATCGCCGGCATTGAAGCAGGCCAGGATCTCGCGCACGGTGGTGGTGACCGCCGCCACCGTCTCCGCGTCGGCCGCCTCCCCGAGCGGGACCTCGACCGCGCTCGCAACCGGTGCGGCCGCGGTGGGGGTGGCCCCGGCGCTGATCGCGAGGAACTCCTCGGCCGAGCGCGGCTCCACCCGGCACTCGGCGGGGTCGGGCGTGACCGGGAACGTCCCAGCCGCCGGTGTTGTGTCCTGAGCCAGGGCGACAGCAGGCCCGAGGAGCGCGAGCAAGAGCAGCGCGGCGACGAGCGCGACGGGGCGTTTCACGGGCGTTCCCTCCCAAAAAGCGACGGGCCGCCCCACCGGCGGCTGCGGGGCGGGATCATACTGTGCGTCACCAGGACTACACAACGCAGGCGGACAACCCCGAGGGGGATGCCTGAAACCGCGCCTCCCAGGCAGACCCTGAGCGTGGTACCGTGCCGCACAGGAGTCCAGTGCAGGCGTCGATGGGACAGGCGAGGCGGCGTCGATGCAACGGAACAGGCAAGGTTACCGGGCCAACGTCGGTGACGAACCTGATACCGACCTTGACGAGGATCTGGACATCGAGGTTGGGTGGTCGATCGACCTCTTCGATGCCCTCCTCATCTGCCTGGCGCTTGCCGTGCTCGTGGCGACAGTGGTCATCGCCGCGACCAACTGACCTGGGCGCCAGCGTGTACCACGGAACGGCATGGCGCGGGATATGAATCCTTGCTGCCCACGCCTGGAGGGAGGACTGGCCTCTCGCTCGTGATGGTGTGCTGCCGATCAGCCATCACGTCGACCCTAGGGCGTCATGGAGCCACGGATTGCCTACACCGAAGCTCAGCACCCGCGTGCTTGGCCGGCTCCAGCGAGCCCGCGAGCGAGCGGAGGAGACCCTGAGCCGCTCGGCTGAGGTAAAGGCAGCAGCCGAGGTGACGCTGCAAGTGGCGGTCAACGCTTCCGTGACGGCACCGGGCGTGCTTGGCCACCCGGCGGACCCGTGACGGGTCCGACCCGCCATTGGCTCCGCAGGAACTCCTCGCGATTGAACTCCTCGGCCCCGTGTAAGCCGTACACAGCGCGTCGATCGCGCACCACCACCGGCCCCTCGCCCCCAGCACCGCATCACCCACCCTCCGGCTCGACCGGCTTCCAGGAACTCTTGTCCGTCTTGTCCGCGCGGACGTTCTGCAAATATCTGCCTCTGTTGAACACGACGAGGGAGCTGGAAAC
>JAUJMG010000677.1 GCA_030446955.1 Thermomicrobiales bacterium | reverse complement strand
GGGGGCCGCGCAGTTGGGCAGGATGTGGCGCCAAAGAACCCGGGAGTTGAGGGCACCGATCGCCTGGGCTGCCTCGACGAACTGGGACTCGCGGAACCCGAGGACGATGCTCCGGATGATCCGGGCCAGGCGCGGCATATAGACGACCGTCAGCGCCAGCACGATGTTGGAAATCTGGGCACCCCGCACCGCCATAATCCCGATCGCCAGGATGATGCCCGGGAAAGCCATCATGCCGTCCATGACGCGCATGAGGGGGCCATCGATGCGCCGGTAGTAGCCGGCGATCAGCCCGACCGCCGTACCGGCGATTACGGTGGCGATGGAGACGGCGAAGCCCACCCCGAGCGAGAGTCGCGCGCCGTAGATCACGCGGCTGTAGACATCGCGGCCCTGGCTATCGGTCCCGAAGAGGTGGTCGCGGCTCGGCCCCTGGAGCCGGTCCACACCGACGATCAGCTCCGGGTCGTGGGTGGTAAGGAGCGGCGCGAGGAGAGCCGCAACCACGATCACGATCAGGATCAACCCACCGAGGACGATCCCTTTCTGCTGGCTAATCCTGACCAACTGACGGCGCCGTTGAGACGGCCGGGCTGTCGAAAGGTTGATGTTTCCCGCGAGGGAGGTTGCCGCCATCTCAGCCTCCAAAACGCTTCGTGCCGGCGCGCAGGCGAAGGACGCTCTTCCTGCCTGCTGCCTCCAGTTCGCCCTGCTGCCACGTGTTCCATGCCCGCGGTGCCCGCTAGGCGTGCCGGATGCGAGGATCAATCGCCGCGTAGAGCAGGTCAACGAGGAGGTTGATCAGGACGTAGAGTGCGGCGATGACGAGAACCGCCCCTTGCACTAATGGGAAGTCGCGGCGGCCAATGGCTTGGATCAAGAGCCGTCCGACACCGGGGATATTGAAGATCTGCTCCGTGACCACCGCGCCGCTCATCAAGGCGGCGAACGAGAGCCCAATCACGGTCATCAGCGGCAGGAAGGCGTTCCGAAGGGCGTGGCGAGCGATCACGGCGCCCTCGGCCAACCCCTTGGCTCGCGCCGTCCGGACGTAATCCTGGTTGAGAACCTCCAGCATCATCGAGCGGGTCATGCGGGCGAGTAGCGCCCCCTGAGCGATTCCTAGCGTGACCGCCGGCAAGATGAGGTAGCGCAGTGTCTCCCACGGCCCGGCTGAGAGCGGCTGGTAACCGGCGACCGGCAGCCAGCGGAGGAGGACCGCGAAGAGGAAGATGAGATTCAGGCCCAGCCAAAACGTCGGCATCGCAATGCCGACCATGGCGACACCCATCGAACCGAGGTCGAGCCACGAACCGCGCCGTCGGGCGGCGTAGATGCCGGTCGGCAACCCGATCAGGATCGCAACAAGCAGGGCCAGGCCGGTCAGCAGCAGCGTCGGTTGAGCCCGCTCAAGGAGGGCGGCGGTGACCGGCTTGTCGAGAAAAATGGAGCGGTCGAGGTCGCCCTGCACCACCTTGCTCAGCCAGCGCACGTACTGGATCGGTAGCGGCTCGTCCAGACCAAGCTCTTTGCGCAGTTCGAGTCGCCGCTCCTCGGTCGCATCCGGCCCCAGGATCACCCCCGCCGGATCCCCCGGGGTGAGCCGGAGCAGGAGGAAGACGCCGGTCGCCACAAACAGCATGACGGGGATCGCCGCGAGGAGGCGGCGTATGGTATAGGCCAACATCGTCAGCGCTCCTCGCGCTCGTGTGGCAGGGATGGCAGCCGTACGACGGCTGCCGTCCCTGCCCTACCGTCCCGGCCCCGCGTTCTGTCCTTAGGAGGAGAGCCCTACGTTCCACAGGAAGAAGTCCGGGAAGTTGGTGTACCCCTGCATCTCGGCTCGCGTCGCCCGGAGCAAGAAGTAGTCGCCGCACTTGACGAAGGGCATCTCCGTGTAGATGAGCTGCTGGTACTCGTCGACGAGCTGCTGCTGCCGTTCCGGGTCGGCCTCGGCCACCATGGCACTAACGATCCGGTCCTTCTCGGCGCTGTCCCAGAACCCCGGCCACTCCTTGTCGTTGAACGGCTG
>JAUJMG010000676.1 GCA_030446955.1 Thermomicrobiales bacterium | reverse complement strand
ACGAGTCGAGGGTTCATGTGCACCCGCTTCCTTTCTATCTGTTCTGCCTGTCCACCTGGACGGGGGGCGCGGCCGCCTGTCGTCGGCGGCTGCTGAGGGTCGACTAAATCCGCCGTGGGCATCAACCCTACCGGTGAACCGGCACGCGATCGCCCTTGCCCGTGATGGCTCGGACGGGGTGGCGGCCGTTCCTCATGCGCCAGCGCCCCACCGCCTGGTGCTGGCGCCTCCCGCGGCCCCTCTCAGCGATCATTGCCGGCACTCCACCGCCGCCGGAGCGCCCGCCACAGCCGCTCGGGATAGTGTCGCCGGGGGTAGTGCCGTTCCAAGGGCGGCGGGTTCGTGACGATGTCGCCCCCGAAGCCGACCTTGAAGTGGTAGAGCCCTTGCCAATCGCCACCGCGCGACCCCGGGAGGTTGTTCCCTGAGAGCGGGGGTGGATCCTTGCGCGGGATGCCCCACAGATCGTACCGGGTGCAGCCGCGGGCGCGCGCCCGGCGCATCGCCTCGTACTGCAGGTAGGCCGTCGCCCCCGTCACCCGGCGTTCGCTCGAGGAGGCACCGAAGCGGTAGATCGCCTCGGTCCCGAAGCAGGTCATGATCAGCCCTGCCGCCACGCCCTCCTTGGTGTGCGCGAACAGCAGGACCGTCTCGTCCGCAAGGAACCGCAGGTAGTCCTCGTAGTACCCGAGCGGCTTGACGGTGAACTCGTTGCGCCGGGCGGTCTCCTGGAGCAGCGCGTAGAACGTCGCGAGCGCGGTCGCGTCGGCCTCCGCCTGCTCGATCACGACCCCGCGACGTTGGGCGAGGCGGACGTTGTAGCGCGTTTTTGGGTGCATCTGATCGAGGAGGGCCTGGTCGTCGAGCAGGGGCACCACCACCGTCCGGCTCGGGCCCCACCACCGCTTCGTCCCCTGGACGAACCCGGCTGCCTCCTCGGGCATGACGGTCCGGGGGAGCGGCGTGGGGGGATCAATGGTCAGGGTGAGGGGGGGGTGGCGCGCGCAGACCTCGTCGACGGCGGCGAAGAGCTCGCGCGCCACCGCCGGACCGTTGCCGCCAAGGACTGGCCCCATCGGGAGGCGGGCGACGGGGGCACGGCCACGAGCCCGGACCAGGATCTGGGCCAGCCCCCTGCCGTGTGGTCCGTCGACCTGGATCCGCTCAACCTGCCACCCCTTGTGCCGATACCACTCGCCCCACTGCCATGATTGGAGCACGCTCCCGCCCAGCTTCTGGACGGCGGCGTCCCACCGGCTGCGCTCGGCGCCCGAGGATCTGCCCGTGAACGATTGCGTGTGGTCGGGCCGGTCGTTCCTCATCGTTCCATCCAGGCGTGGAGGATCGGCAGGTCCGTCCGGGCCTCCATCTGCCAGGCGGGCAGCTCACGCTCATCGTGAAGCCCAGCGAACTCGGCCTCGGCGCACGTGTCCGCCCACCCCTCGGCGGCCCACCAGTGAGTCGCCTCCGTCTTCGCCAACCACGCCAATTGGGACCCAGCAGCAACCCACGCTCCTCGGGCGAGCGCGCATCGCTCAGTCACTGGCGGATCACCACGTCTGCTGGGGCGGGAGTCGGGAACGCCCCCGCTGCGGTCTCCAGGCGTTGAGCGTCTCGGCCCGGAAGCTCCACCGAGCCAGGACGCCATCAGCGCGACCTCGACCCGTCCCATGAGGTCGCCAGCCCCAGCGGGAACGAGGCAGGCCACGCCGGGCCCGACCGGCACACCGCCAACCATGACCAATCTACGAGGGAAGCGGCCCGTGGCGGGGAGCGAGGTCACCGCCCCCACGCCTTCCCGGTCGGCTTGGGAGAGCATGGGCACTGACCGGGCCGCTATCCGGGCGGAGCGGGTCTGGGTTACCCCAGGCCCGCCCCGCTCAACTCAACGCCAGCATCGCCTACAGCAACGCGCCCGATACCCGCCGGACGACCGGGCTAACCGGCCATCGGCGCTGCCCGGGAACGCTCCCGCTGCCGCTCAAAGGCTAGCGATCCTCGTCGTCGAAGCCGTTCGGGGACCCGTCGCCGCCGCCGTT
>JAUJMG010000675.1 GCA_030446955.1 Thermomicrobiales bacterium | reverse complement strand
CCGTACTGGCGGAGGTTGGGATAGAGCCGGAGATACAACTCTTCCAGGGGTGCACCGGTGTCGTTGACGAAATGGAGCTCCTGCGTTCCCGTGATCGTCGCCAGCTCCAGGGCGGGGCGCTCGACCCCTGTCAGAGGAATCGCCTCGGGGCTCGTGGCGGGAGAGGCATCCGGCGCAACGGGCGTGGCCATCGTCGCCGCAACCGGAGTGGCGATCGGACTCCCCGCGGGAACGGTGACCGGAGTGGCCAGAGGAGTTGCGTCCGAGCCGGCGTGCGGTGTGCCGGGCAGTAATGAACCGGGCGGGTGCAACGTTGCCTTCATGGTGTAGTGCGAGAGCCGCTGGTCGGTTGCCGCCAGCACCTCGCGGCGATGGGTGGGTGCGACGGCCTCATACTGGAGGGAGTGGTCCGGTCCGGGACTCACCTCGGGCGTCGCCTGCCGAATGGCCGGCATGCCGGGGAGGGCCGACGAGGGCGTCACGAGACCCGCGTAGGCAGTGAGCAACGCAAGGAGGCCGACCAGCAGGTGGGCAGTGCCGCGTTTCACGATGGTTTGCTCCTTCTCCCTGCCCGCTCGGGTGCCCGATGGCCGGTCTGCCGGATGGTCTCTTGCTGGATGCTGTCTGACGGTTCTGTATCATAGCGATGAACACGCAGTCAATCCGACGTGGTCGGTTCCGCTCTCGCATCTGGGCGGAGTGCCGAGGCAGGGTGAAAACATGGGGCGAGCGGTGGTGTCAGTTCTGGTGGCGATGGGGATCCTTGTCGCTCCCGTATCCGCCGAACACGGACCGGATTTCGACGTCGTCTGTCCCACCGGGACAGCACAGGTCGTCCTCGATCCGGGGCATGGCGGACCGGATCCGGGAGCGGTCCATGCCACCTACGGGTTGTACGAAAGGGACCTGAACCTTGAGATCGCCGTCCGCACGGCACAGATTCTCACGGACGCCCACGGATACAGCGTGGCCCTGACCCGCGTCGACAACGAGACGGAGCTCGGGAACTCGGAGCGCGGGGCGATCGCCAATGCGTGTGGGGCGATGGTCTTCGTGGAGATTCACCTCAATGCCGCGTTTGACCGCGGCGTGGACTACTCACAGACCTTCTGGGCGGAAAAGGAGAAGGACCTGGCCTTCAGCCTGGTCATGAACGAGGCGTTGGGGTCGCTTGCAATCCCCCTCAACGCCATTGAACGATTCGACAACGGCGGTCTGCTGCGGGCCAAGATGCCGAGTGTCCTGGTCGAGGCGGTCTTCCTCTCCAATACCAATGAGGCGAAGGACCTGGCGAACGGAACGCGGCAGGAGGGGATCGCGCAGGCGATCGCGACGGGAGTGGCGACCTGGATGAGCCTCAATGCGTGATCGTGGGCGCCGCCGGATGTTCACCACGAAGCGGAGGACGCTGATGACCACCTCTTCGACGCGCCCTCTGGTCCTCCTGCTTGTCGCGCTCATCCTGGGTAGCAGCGCGGCCGCCGCAGCGCTGGCTCAGGAGGAAACACCGACGGCGGAAGGGGTGACCGTGCTTCCGCCCGGGGAACTGGTCGATGGCGCCACGCTTGGCGAGTGGAGCGCCAGGCACTGGCAGTGGACGGCGAGTTTTCCGGTCAAGGTCAATCCCGGTCATGACGTGACGGGGGCACGGTGCGGGTACGGCCAGTCGGGGCCCGTCTTCTTCATCCCCCGCAACTTTGCTCCGTGCACGGTGCCGGCCGGGATGGCGCTGTTCGTCCCGATCGTCGGGACGGAGTGTTCCACGGCTGAGCCGCCTCCGTACGGTGGTCGCACCGAGGCCGAGCTGCGTGCCTGCGCCGCCGCGGATGTCGACCGGTACACTGGGATCGTGGTGCGCGTGGACGGCCTGGAGGTGCCAGACATCCAGACGTACCGGGTGTCCTCACCGCTGTTTACGCTGGCCCTTCCCCAGGACAACGTGTTGGGTGTCCCTGCCGGCGTCACCCGCGCCGTGGCCGACGGGTACCAGATCATGCTGGCCCCGCTCCCGGTGGGCGAGCACGAGATCAGGGTGCACGTCGAGTTG
>JAUJMG010000021.1 GCA_030446955.1 Thermomicrobiales bacterium | reverse complement strand
ATTCGTGATATTCACCGGGTCCACGAGACCACCAGCAACCTTCACGAGTTGCACGGAGACGTTGCCAGGGAGCGTCCCTGCAGGCACGGCCACGGGCGAGGCAAAGGGCGAGAAATCGTTCGGTGCAGTCTCCTGAGCGCGCGCAGAAAAGGCTATCCCTGCGACAAGCACCACAAGGAGGGCCACCAAGACACGAACCTGTTTCACCCCGGACTCCTTCTACGAAAACCTGGCGCCTGACCAACCAGACGTCTTCTGACATTCTCGCGTATCCAATAGCATTGTGCTTGGTGTCTCTGTTGCCGCTTATGCTGTGACCCGACAAGTGATAAAACTGGGCGCCGTGAGCGGCGGGGCGGCCCTCCATATCCAGGATTCCGCAAGACTTCCCATCCGGTCCTGTAACCCCTAACCCTGAGGGTTTGACCGGAATTCCTTGAAGGCGGAGGCGCGGGCCCGCATATCGGTGAGGAACGCGGAGCGGCCCTGAGGCGGCGCGAAGGCAATTCGCACGTCGACCAGGCGGAGACCCTGCAACGCCTTGAGCCAGGCTCGGATCACCTCGCCCAGATCTTGAGGGCGCGGCTCGTACCCGCTGGCCCATGCGACTTCGAGGGAGTGGCCCTCAATGCGGCTCGTCACGCCGTCCAGGAAACTCGGGTAGGTTAAAGCGATCGCTTCCAATCCTGCTGTCTCCTCAAGCCCGATGTTGGGGTCAAGCACCCCAATCTCGACACCAAGCCGGGCACTCAAATCCCCGATCACGGTGACGCTATCGCGTTCACCTTCGTGGTGAAGGACGAACGAGGAGAGCGGATTGCCACCGATACGGTCGGAAACCTCGATGGTCTGGAAGGAAAGGGCCGGATCGTGGGGGACACTGACTGGGCTGCCATGAGCCGCCGCGCGTGCGGCGAAGGAGGGGATGGAGGTGAGCGTGTCGGCACCAGGGACGACGGGGATGCCGAGCTGTTTGACCTGGTCGATCGCGCTCAGCAGGCTGGGGTGGACTTCGCCCGGGACGATCACGGCTGTCGGCGCCTCATGCCGCAGCAGGTTGGCTGTGGCAATCGAACTCGCCGCGCCGCGGCGGACGGCGTAGTCCAGCGAGACCGCGGTGGCGGCGGCGAGGGCGACGAGCGGATCGTCCCAGATCAGCTCCGCGGCAACGGGCAGAATCGGGAGGCCGCTCGGCACGGGCGGATGACCCAGCCAGACGGCCCAACCTGATACGGAGGCGAGCTGCTCCCACGGAATGGAAACGGCAGGGAACGCAGCACCAGCTCGTGCCAGCGCCGCGTCCTCCCCGAAGGTGTCTCGCAGCAATTCGGCGCCAGTAGCGCCTGGTGCGGAGATCTTTGTCACTGCTGGCAGTTGAGTGCTGGTGACGCCTAGACGGCAACCACGCCAAGTGCCCGCCCCAGCGCCTCGTCAAACACGGGGAGGTCGCTAGGAACTCGGGAGGTGATCAGGTTGCCATCCTCTACCAGCGGTTCATCCACGTAATGCCCGCCGGCGTTCGTGATATCGTCGCGAATCTTGTTGACGGACGTGAGACGGCGGCCATTGAGGACCTTGGCGGAGATGAGCAACTGGGGACCGTGGCAGATCGCGGCCACTGGGCGGCCAGACTCCACGAACCGACGGGTGAACTCCACGGCGGGGTCATGGATCCGCAGGTTCTCGGGCGCTCCGCCGCCGGGAATGACAAGCATGTCAAAGTCGTCCGGCGAGACATCGAAGGTCGCGTCGGCGGTGATCGTCGCGCCCTTCTTGCCCTTGATCTCGCCGGGTTCGATGCCGATCACGGTCACCTTAGCTCCCTGGTTCTCAAGGAACTCCTTGGGATCGGTGGCCTCGACATCCTCAAAGTTGTTGGCGAGCACCATCGCGACATGCTTCTGTTGGCTCTGCATCGACCCTATACTCCTTCCGCGTTGAGTCACTTGAACCTCTGGGGATACCCTGAAGCCGTTGCAAGCGCCGTACCAGGACAAGGTGACATTGGGAGCGTCCGCGACAGTTTGGCTGGGGAAAGGGAAGGATGACTGAGATGTCGGGGCACACATCGGCGGACGAGCGGGTGGAGATCCGGGACGAGAACGCGAGCCGCGTCCTCGCTGCGATCAACCCGGAAGAGACCGTTGAGTTTCTGCGAGGGCTCGTCCGCATCCCTTCCGTGAACCCGGAGGGGGACGTGCGCGATGCCATCGCGTACTGCATGGAGCCGCTGGAGGCGGCGGGCTTCGCCTGCCGGACGGTGGGAATTGAGGAGACGAAGCCGAATCTCGTCGCCGAGTTCGGTCATGCCGATGGTCCCACGCTCTGCTTCAACGCCCACGTTGATGTGGTGCCGACCGGCGCCGAAAGTGCCTGGACTCACCCACCCTTTGCGGCCGACCTTGCTGACGGTCGGGTCTACGGCAGGGGCGCAGGCGACGACAAAGCGAGTGTCACGGCGCAGGTGATGGCTGGGGTGGCCCTCGCCCGTTCGGGAGTCAAGCTTCGTGGTCGCCTGGTTGTCAACGAGGTCGCCGATGAGGAGACCAGTGGCGTCGCCGGCGCGAAGTTCATCGTCGAGAGCGGGCAGGTGCGACCCGACTTCGTCATCGTCGGTGAGCAGACGCTGAACCGGGTCTGCGTCGGGGAGAAGGGGACGGCTGGGGTCACGATCACGACGATTGGGCGGACCGCGCATGGGGCGCTGCCCTGGGAAGGCGCCAACGCGATCGAGGCGATGGGACGGATCATTGCTGTCCTTCAGGACGAGCTTTGGCCCCGCCTGGAGGCGCGCACGCACGCCTTCTTCCACCATTCATCCGGTTCGGTCAATATGGTGGAGGGTGGGGTCAAGAACAACGTCGTGCCGGATCGTTGCTCTGTCTACGTCGACCGGCGTCTGGTTCCCGGCGAGGATCCGACGGAGACCCAGGCGGAGGTCGAAGAGATCGCGCGGCGCGCGATCTCCGGAATGTCCGGCGCTCGGGTCGAGGTTCAGCCCGCGCCGGAGGTACGACCGGCGACGATGAGTGAGCCCAACTCCCCGCTGGTCCGGGCGATGCTCGGCGCGAATCAATATCTCGGGCTGAACACGGACCTGACCGGCTTCAGCATGGCCTCAGATGGACGCTTCTTCGCCGCCGCCGGATACCCCACGATCATCTACGGCCCCGGCGATCCGCGGCTAGCGCATGTGCCGGACGAGTGGGTTGGCGTGGATGAGTTGCTTGAGGCCACCCGAGCCTATGCACTTGCGGCGTTAGCATTGATTGGTGAACAGGCCTAGTGACCGGGAGGGGTTCGCAGGTTTCCTGAGCCAACAGACAGACGGTGACAAGGTCACGTGACCTGGGTTGGCTGTCTGAACATGAGAGGTAGCGGATCCGTGCAGGACATCTACGATTACGTCGATCAGCACGCTCAGAGCTACATCGCGGACTTGCAGCGGCTGCTGAGGCAGCCGAGCGTGGCTGCCCAGAGCGTGGGCATGGAAGCCTGCGCGGGGTTGGTTGAGGAGATGTTAGCCGGGGTTGGCGCCAGGCCCCGGCAGGTTGATACCCGCGGCGGTTTTCCCGTTGTCTACGGAGAGATTGCTGGCGCGACGACCAAGACCCTGAGCTTCTACAACCACTACGACGTGCAGCCGGCCGACCCGCTCGATCTGTGGGAGAGCGATCCCTGGGCAGCAGAGATCCGGGCCGGCCGGCTCTGGGCCCGGGGATGCTCGGACAACAAGGGCAACATCGCCGCCAGGATTGCAGCTGTTGATGCGTATCAGCGTGTCCGCGGCCAGTTGCCCCTCTCCGTCAAGTTCATCATCGAGGGAGAGGAGGAGATCGGATCGCCGCATCTGGAGCACTTCGCCGAGGACCACCCGGATCTCTGTCGTGCCGATGCGTGCATCTGGGAGTTTGGTGGAAAGGACATCGACGCCCGGCCGATCGTCCACCTCGGCCTTAAGGGCATCTGCTACGTTGAACTCCGGGTCAAGGGCGCCCGGATGGACCAGCACTCCTCAATTGCGACCTCCGTGCCCAATCCTGCCTGGCGCCTCGCGTGGGCGTTAGCGAGCCTCAAGGGACCCGACGAGCGTGTCTTGATCCCGGGCTTCTACGACAAGGTCGTTCCCCCAACCGACGAGGAACTTGTCGCCCTTGAGCGAATGCCGGATACCGAGAGCCAACGCTTGGAGCACCTTGGCGTTCCCGGCTTCCTGCTCGGCCTGTCCGGCATGGAGTTGAAGAAACGCGATTACTTCGAGCCGACCTGCACCATCTCTGGCATCGAGAGCGGCTACACGGGGGAGGGATCGAAGACGGTGCTCCCGAGCCGGGCCATGGCGAAGGTGGACATGCGGTTGGTCCTGGATCAAGATCCGGAAGAGATCTTCGCGCTGCTGCGGGCCCATCTTGATGCCCAGGGGTTCGACGACATCGAGTCGATCCTGCTAGGTCCAGAGCGCCCCGCTCGCACGCCGATGAGTGCGCCCATCGCCCGAGTGGTGGTTGACACGTACCGTGAGTTGCACGGTCAGGAGCCAGTCGTCACCCCGACCTCTGCCGGCTCGGGGCCCTGGTACCAGCTCTGCTCGCGGTTTGGCATCGACGCTTGCACGGCTGGCGTGGGCCATGCTCGCTCCCAGGCCCACGCGCCGAACGAGAACATCTATGTGGACGACTTCATCCGAGGCATCAAGCACATCTGCACGATTATGGACCGCTTCGCGGCGGAGCCGGCATGAGCGCTGACCTGGTCCCCTATCTGCCGAACGAGGACTGGTTCCGATTCAACCCACGGGGCATCCACGGCGTGCCCCACACCACGCGGGTGCTCGTCTGGGCCGCGAGGCTTGCCGGAGCACTTGGAAGGCAGGACGCGATTCGACGGGAAGAATTGCTGTGGGCCGCCTCGGTGCACGATGTCGGCCGGATTGACGACGGGATCGACCGCGGGCATGGAGGCCGGTCGGCGGCCTGGGTGCGGGAGAAGCTCGTCAGCGAACGTCCCGAGACGGAACTTCTCGACTTGGAGTTCATCGCCGAACTCTGCACCTGGCATGAGGTCCCGGACCAGCAGATCAAGCGCTTGAGCCTGGAGTTGGTGATCCTGAAGGACGCCGATGCTCTCGATCGGTGCCGGATCTCTGACCTGGACCCCACCCGTCTCCGGCTGGCAAAGGCAACCCAGTTGGTGGAAAGCGCGGAACAGCTTGAGAAGGCCACGAACAGGTACGGCCATGTGACCGCGGCGAATGTGCTGGATGCCGCGCTCAACCTGAGCCTTGCCATCTGAGCGTCATGGATTGACCTCATACCAAATCCGTCTGCTGGTTGATCCTTCCTTCCGGCGTAGGCATTTCCGTGCCCGAGGATTTATTCCTGGGCTCATCCTACGAAGCCCCTCCGGGGAGGGCAGGGGTCAGCATTGTGGAAGACCGCGTGAAAGGTCGGATGCCGTATCAGGCGGCTCCCCTTCGGTTCCGACTCGGGGGGTGAGCTAGGGCCGCCACCATAGCGGCGCCTGTCAGTGCAAGGGGCTTCGCTCTCGCTGACAGACGCCGCGCGGGCGTGGACCCAACCCCCCCAAAGGAATCTCGATCTCTATGCTCTCCGGTCGGGATCACCTGCTGGAACAGTGAGCGATAACGCCTTGCTCTCGACCACAGGCAGCACCACATCCAGGAAAGCCTCGACAGGCATCGCCCCTAGATCCTCGCCGGAGCGGAGGCGGACGGCGACCGAGTCTGCCTCGACTTCCCGTTTGCCGATCACCAGCATGTAGGGAACCTTCTGGAGTTGGGCGTTGCGAATCTTCGCCTGCATCCGGTTCGGCTGGTCGTCGACTGAGACGCGCAGGCCGCGCTCCATCAGCCGGTGCTCGACGTCACGAGCGAAGTCGAGTTGCTTGTCCGTAATCGGGATCACCATCACTTGAACCGGCGCCAGCCACGCCGGGAAGGCGCCCGCGTAGTGCTCGACCAGTCCGCCGACGAACCGCTCCATGGAGCCGAGCAAGGTGCGATGGATCATCGCGACACGGTGGCGCTCGCCGTCCTCCCCGATGTAGTTGACGTCGAACCGCTCGGGCAGGTTGAAGTCGAGTTGGATGGTCGGACCCGTCCACTCGCGGCCGAGAGCGTCCACCCACTTGATGTCGATCTTCGGGCCATAGAAGGCTCCCCCACCAGCATCGATCTCGAAGGGCAGGCCGCGGGAGGAGAGCGCTTGCCGGAGACCGTCCTCCGCCCGCTGCCAGGTCGCGTCGTCGCCGATTGCTTTGTCGGGCCGCGTTGCGAGATACGCCTTGAACTCGTAGCCGAAGACGTTCGCCATGTGTTCGGCAAGCTCGATTACGCCGCTGGCCTCGGCCACCATTTGATCCGGCGTGCAGAAGATGTGCGAATCGTCCTGGGTGAACCCGCGGACACGGAGCATGCCGTGGAGAGTCCCCGATCGCTCGTATCGGTAGACGGTCCCTAGTTCCGCGAGGCGGATCGGGAGATCACGGTAGGAATGGACCTGGCTCTTGTAGATCATGATGTGACCGGGGCAGTTCATCGGCTTGAGGTAATAGTCGACCTCCTCGATGGACATTGGGGCGTACATGTTCTCGCGGTAGGTTTCCAGGTGCCCCGAAGTTTTGTAGATCTTCTCCGAGGCGATGTGGGGCGTGTAGACGAGATCGTACCCGCGGGCGAGTTGCTCCTTCTGCTCGAACTGCTCGACCAGATAACGGACCATCGCGCCCTTGGGGTGCCAAAGAATCAAGCCCGGGCCGATCTCTTCGTTGACGGAGAAGAGATCCAGCTCACGGCCGAGTCGGCGATGGTCGCGCCGCAGCGCTTCGTCCAGTCGCTCTAAGTAGGCGTCCAGCTCCTCCTGCGTGGGCCAGGCGGTGCCGTAGATGCGCTGGAGCATCGGACGCTTCTCGTCGCCTCGCCAATAGGCGCCAGCGATGGACTGGAGCTTGAACGGCCCAATCTCCCCCGTGGAGGGAACATGGGGACCACGGCAGAGATCCAGGAAATGGCCCTGCTGGTAGGTAGAGATCTCCTCGTTCTCAGGGAAGCCTTGGATCAACTCCACTTTGTAAGGGTTGCTGCCGAACACGCGAAGGGCCTCTTCCCGCGACAGCACGTCGTGGACGAAGGGTTCGGCCCTGGCCTGGTTGGCTCGCATCCGGGTCTCGATCTCTGAGAGGTCGTCCGGTGTAAGCGGGCGGGGGAGGTCGAAGTCGTAATAGAAGCCGTGCTCGATAGCCGGACCGATGGCGAACTTGGCGTCGGGAAAGATCTCCTGCACGGCCTCAGCCATCAGGTGAGCGCAGGAATGGCGCATCCGGGCCAATTCGTAGTCACGTCCGCTCTCCGGCGCAAACGCGATGTCCATTTCTGCCGTTTCCTCGGCGATACTGACCTCGGGCATGTCACTCCTCCTTCAAAGAGCTTTCGGCCGCAGGCGGCGGCCTTGGTTGTCATAGAGGGTCGATGGGACGGTCCTTCGAGCCGGTGTCACGCTTTGGCCGGGTGCTTGGTAACAGTGGACGGCCGGGTGATGGGGAAGGAAGCGTTTAAAAAAGAACGGCCCGCGTCCCACCAAGGGACGTCGGACCGACGTGGTTCCACCCTCTCTTCGACTCACCGGAAGGTGAATCCTCAAGAAGGCTGCTAACGGGGCCAACCGGATCGCTCTAGTGGCGGCCATGACAACCGCGTTCGGCGACCTGCTCTCAGGGGGTTTTCTCCGCTGGATCTCCGAGCCGGACTCGCAGCGAATTGCCGGCCTCTCTTGCGGTTCCCTCGCGGATACTCGTCGTGGTCAACGCAGGCATCTTTGATTATTCATCGAAGGATAGGAGCCGATCAGCCGGGTGTCAATTCACGCTCACGGGGCGATTCCGTGCGTCATGTGCGGGAAGCCTCCGGGGGCGAACTGGCTCGGGAGGTACGTACGGCAGGCTGAGGGATTACGGCAGTCCGGAGTCAGCCTACGTGGACCCCGCGTCCGCTTCTTCTGCTCGCCCGTACCTCCGCGTTGCCCGCGTGGGTGAAAGCTCCAAATGCGCGCGCAAGGATGACCATGGCGGCCACGCCGATGGCGGCAATCAGGCGCACATCCATGGTTCCCTGGTTCCCGCTGATCCCGGCACCCGAGCGCGGCACGACATCCGTCCCCCCGCTAATGTGACCGGAACCTGGAACATCGGCCGGTGCTCCGGTTGACTTCTGCGATCCGGCCCCGCCAGGGAAGGGTAGGATTGATGCGGCGCCGCGGGCGTTTTGCTCGATTCGGGCGGCATCGGGATCGCGAAACGTGAGTACCCGGCCGGTGATCGGTTGCTTGGATGCGACTCGCTTGGCCTTCTGCTCAAAGGCGTAGTCGAGAAGCACCCGGTTGTCGTCGTACCAGTCGTCCGGGGCGACGCCATCCAGCGTGACGGAAATCATCGTGCTTCCGTCCCGGCGGGCGACCTCGACCAGGCAGTAGCCGGCGTCGTCGTCGTACCCAGTCTTGCCGCCGATGATGCCGTCGTACCAATTGAGCATCTTGTTGGTGTTGGTGACATAAAGCCCATCCGAAGCGGAGTAGGCCTGACTTGAGATCGCATCCACAAACCGGGGATAGCGCAGCGCGTACATGGTGAACGCCGCAACGTCGTGGGCAGTGGAGTAGTGACCGGGAACACCCCAGCCGTGGGGGTTGACGAGATTTGTGTCCTTGAGACCCATATTCCGGATTCGCTCATTGGTCCGAGCTACGAACCGTTCAACGGCCTGTTCGTCGCTGTCTCCTGGCTGATAGCCCAGGTTACGCGCTAAGGCGTGAGCAGCATCGTTGCCAGAGGGCAGCAACATTCCGTAGAGGAGATCCTCAAAGGTCAGCGTTTCCCCGCCGCTCAAGCCCATCGTCGTCGACGACGCATCGAAGACATCCGACTCGTTGGTCGTCATAGGTGCATCCGGGGAGGCAGACTCGATGCCTTCAATAGCCGTGAAGACCTTGGTCAAGCTCGCGATCGCGACGCGGTCGTCGGCGCCTCGTTGAGCGAAGACCTCGCCAGTCTCTGCATCGATGACGATGTAGTGCTTGGAGGTGATCTGCAGCTCCGGGACCTCCTGGGCTGCGGACGAGACGGGAACGGCCGCAAGGAGACCGACGAGACACCAGGCGAAGATGCTTCGGAAACTGGGCCGGGAGGTCGCGGCCTGGCTGCTACGGCAAAAGAACAAACCGAACTCCATGAAACCGCCAGCAAGAGGCGACTGGTTCACATCAGCGCCCGGATGATAGGTAGGAGGGGCTGCTCAAGTCAACCGCTGGGTGGTGTCTCGCCGGGACTGTGCAGGGTCTTTGCGGCAGTAGACCCGCAAAAGAACCGCGGACGACGGACGCCCGGTGGCGTGGCCGCACTGCACTGTTGCACGAATAGAGGAGAGCCAGACCTGCCACAACGAGCCGCCCAGATTACCGATCCGGGACAACCACGAAGGAGGACGGGGTGATCTTGGGGTGGGCGACACTGGACTCGAACCAGTGACCTCCACGATGTCAACGTGGCGCTCTAACCAGCTGAGCTAGCCGCCCAAGATCGCGGGTTTCCCCGAAGCGTCTCCGAGTATATCCATTGCCTCTTGGCACCGTCAAGGACCGCACTCATCGCCGGTGGCACTTTGAGGAGCGGTTGCGCGGGCTGAGGGCGGCGGGGCGTCGTGGTTCTCTCGGGCGCATCGCCCTATACTCATCCCATGCCCCCTCAGGACCACCGGATCGAGGATGATCCTCCCGCCGACGCCATCGACGCACTCCCTCTCGTTGGCCGCGCTACCACCCAGCTGGAGCGGTCGTTTGGGCCCAGCTGCCTCCTGAGCCTCATCATCGTGCTGCTCTTGATGATGGTCGTCAAGCGCTATCTCGCTGTCTCGTGGCCGATGCTTGGCTGCCTGGTGTTCTTCACGTGGGTCGGGGTGCTGATCCTCCTCGTCCGATGGCGGCCAGACCGCGTGATCGACGAGGATGCGTAGCTCCTTGACCTAGCCCCGAGCTAGGGTTTCAAGGGCAAAATCGTCACCGATGTCGGCGCAGCATTGCGGGTGCCGGCCGATGTGAACGAACTGAACCCAACCGTCTTGATTGATGACGAACGCCGCTGGTGACCCAACATGGTGTATACCGACACGCCGCGTCGCTGTTGCCTGCTCTGGCTGTACCCTGGCGCCTTAGAGGGCCTAATGGCCAAGGACCTTCACGCTCTTGTCGCGGCGGTGCCAGGCTACGTCGGTGCTGGCGAAGCCCTTAAGCAGATCGACAGCCTGGCGATGGAGCGGTTGTAGATCCGGGTGTTTGACTTTCCAGCGACCGCAGACTTGATTGATGACGAGACTGCTGTCACCACGGACCACGACCGTCGTCGATCCGATGCTGTTTCCGAGGTGGCGGCGGAGCCGTTCCAGCGCTCGAATCAGCGTCAAGTACTCGGCCTGGTTATTCGTCACCCGGTCGCCGTCGTAGTGGAGTTGGTCGTGGGCTAGGACGCCCTCGGGACCCACGATCTGATAGCTGCCATACCCGTGGCCCGGATTCCCGAGCGACCCACCATCAAACACGATGCTGTAGGCGATGGGGCTGCTGCTTCTGCCCGTACCAGCCTGGTTTTCCGATTCCCGCACCTGTTGAACTCCCTCCTGCGGTAGTGGACGACAATCCGGTCGCCGAGGCCAGGCGCGGGATAGACGGACCTCGACGACCGGTGCCTCACGGAATGCTAGGTATGGGCGGCCTCATGTTGCTTAGCCGCCGCCTTGATCTGCTCCGCCAAGTGCGCGGGCACCGGCTGATAGTGAGAAAAAGCCGTGGTAAAGGTGCCGCGCCCCTGGGTGATGGAGCGGAGGTCAGTCGCATATCGCTGGACTTCCGAGGCTGGGACCGTGGCCTCGATGGTGGTGGTCCCATTTGCTCCCGGATTCATCCCGCTGACGTGAGCTCGCTTGCCATTGAGGTCGCTCATCACGTCGCCCAGGTAGCTTTCGGGAACGGTAACTTCAATAGTGAGCACGGGTTCCAGCAAGACCGGCTTGGCAGCCAGGACCCCCTTCTTGAACGCCTCCTTGGAAGCGATCTTGAAGGCCATCTCATTCGAGTCTACGTCGTGGTACGTGCCGTCGGTCAAGGTTACCTTGAGGTTCACCACCGGGTAACCCGCGAGTGGACCGGCCTCAAGCGCCTCGCGGACGCCTTTCTCCACGGCAGGAAAGAAGTTTTTGGGTACCGCGCCGCCCACCACGCGCTCGCCGAACTCAAAGTCGCCGTCCGGGAGCGGCTCAAGCTCCAGGAAGACATGGCCGTACTGGCCGGCACCGCCGGTCTGCTTCTTGTGCTTGTACTCGGCAACTGTCTTGGCCGAGATTGTCTCCCGATAGGCGACCCGAGGTAGGCCGAGGTCGACATTGACACCGTAACGTCGGGTCATTCGGTCGAGGGCAATCTGCACATGTGGTTCGCCGAGGCCGGAGACGATCATCTCGCCGGTGATTGGGTCGCGGCTGATCTGAAGGGTGGGATCCTCCTCGGCGAGGCGCTGCAGCGCTTGCCCCATCTTGTCCAGGTCGGCCTTCGTCTTGGGATTAACACAGGCGGCGTACGCTGTTCCAGGAAACGAGATGCCGTCGAGCGTCAGGGGGTGCTGCTCGTTGGAGAGGGTGTCTCCGGTGACGACCGTCGCAAGCTTCCCGACCGCCCCAATATCGCCGGCAATAATGGCGTCGGTGTTGAGGTGCTCCTTTCCCCGGACATAGAAGATCTGCCCGACGCGCTCCGGTTTGCCCTTGCTCGCGTTAAGGACGTGAGAGTTGGACTTGAAGGTGCCGGAGAAGACCCGGACGTACGTAACACGCCCCACGTGGGGGTCAGCGAGGGTCTTGAAGGCGAACGCGGCCAGGGGGCCAGAAGGATCAGCCCGCAACTCCTCGGTTGCTCCATTGCTCGCACGTTCCACGGTCCGGTTGGCGGCGGGGAGGTAGGCAACGATGGCATCCAGAAGCGGCTGCATGCCGCGGTTGGAGGTAGCGGCGCCGCAGAGCACGGGAACCACGCACCCATCGCGGACGCACGACTCGAGACCGGCGATCAGTTCCTCTGTCGAGATAGGGTCATCGTCCAGATAGCGGAGCATCAGCTCCTCATCCTGTTCCGCAATGGCCTCGACTAGCTGGCGGCGGTACGTCTCACACTCGTCCTGCAGCTCGTCCGGGATAGGACCAGTTTCGAATCCGCCGTCGTGGTTGTCGTGAAAAATCAGCGCTTGCTCCGAGAGCAGGTCGATGAACCCTTTGAACGTCTTCTCGCTCCCAATCGGAAATTGAATTGGGGCAACCGCTTTGCCGAACGCTTCTCGGGCCGAGGCCAGCACCTGCCCGAAGTCCGCGTTCTCCCGGTCCATCTTGTTGATGAAGACCAGGCGGGGGATGCCCCGCTCCCCGCTCAACCGCCATGCTTGCTCGGTCCCTACCTCCACGCCGGCCGATGCATCGACCAGAATTACCGCAGCGTCGACGACCCGGAGGGCAGACTTGACCTCGCCGAGGAAGTCGGCGTAGCCGGGGGCATCCAGGACATTGATCTTCGTGTCCCGCCATTCGATGGGGATGACGGCCGTACTAACGGAGATGTGCCGCTTAGCCTCGTCCGGGTCGAAGTCGGAGGCGGTGGTGCCGTCCTCAACTCGCCCGAGTCGCGAGACGCCCTTGGTGTCGAACAAGAGCGCTTCGGCCAGCGACGTTTTTCCCGCACCGCCGTGCGAGAAGAGGCCAACGTTCCGGATCCGATCAGCGGGGTACTGCTTCACGGCTGCCCTCCTGCTGCTGCGTCGATCGCTGCCCGGCTAGAGAGGCCGGGCACCCGGTTGGTGGGTGATCCAATCGCGCGAAGATGGGTCCCGGAGATGTCACGGGTGATGTGGGGACTGGCTCCTCCTGTGTCGATCAATGACGGCGCCGCCCGAACGGGGAGGAGAGGGTGACGAGGCGACGATCGAAGTGCCCGTATTATAGGGAGGGGTCCCGAAAGGACAATACCGCGTTAATCGCCGCCTGAGTGCCTGCACGTGCCGGCCGTGGGGTGCTGACTCCGCAAGGGTACGTCGCTGATGCTCCGGAGAGGCGGCAGGACGACGAACGGGGCTCTGTCGACGAGCCAAACGAGGAGCAGGAACAGACCGTGAGCGAGGATGGAGTTGAGCTAAAGAGGCGGTTAACCCAGCGACTCGGGGATTATGCGGCCATCGACGCCGTCGCGGGTCACGAACACGCGATGGTCGCGCGGCTGGCAGAAGATCTTCGTGCCGTGGTTGACCAGGTGAGCGTGGATCCGTTCGGTAATGTCGTCGCAACGTTGCCAGGGCCGGAGAACGGGCCATCGTTGATGATCGCGGCCCACTCAGACGAGATCGGTGGGGTGGTCAAGGCGGTGGAACCGGACGGGATGATCCGCTTCGAGCGGCTCGGTGGAGTCATTGAGACGCTGCTCGTCGGGCGGGCAGTGCGGATTCGTGGCCACCGCGGGGTGGTCGGGGCCAAAGCCGGCCACATCACGCCGCCAGCGGAGCGTTTGAGCGTCCCGCCGTTGCGTGACCTTTACGTGGACATGGGCTTCGACAACCCGGAGGAGGTGGCGAACCTGGGCATCCGGGTTGGGGACGCCATCGCCTACGAGGCACCGATGCGGGCGCTGGCAAACCCGGACCGGCTGTCCGGCAAGGCGCTGGACAACCGGATCGGGTGCGCGGTGGTCGTGGAGCTGGCGCAGCGGCTGGCCGGTGCAACACTGGGCTGCACCCTGCACCTGGTGGTGACGGTGCAGGAGGAGATTGGCCTGCGCGGCGCACAGATAGTGACCTTCCGGCTGGACCCCACGGCGGCAATCGTCCTGGACACGATGCCCGCGGGCGGGACGCCGGATGTCTCCGCGACGCGGGACCTCTCGATGCGCATTGGCGCCGGGCCTGTCATCACGGTGGCCAGCCGAGGGGGCAACGCAGGCGCTATCGCCCAGCCTGCGATGCGCGATCTCCTGTTCGCCACGGCCGAGCGCGAGGGGATTTCTTACCAGCGGGCGCTCTTCTACGGGGGCAACTCCGACGCCGCCGCGGTGCATCTCGTGCGATCCGGTGTCCCGACGGGGATCGTCAACATCGCCCGCCGCTACTCACACTCCCCGGTCGAGATGCTTGACATCAACGACGCGGTGGGCTCTCTCCGTTTGATCGAAACGGTGGCTCGGGGCTTCTCTGCCGATACCGACTTGTCGTTCCTTGCATCGGACCCTGGATAGCCGACGTGATCGGGGGGCCACTTGGTCCTACGGCGCGGCCGGATGGGCCGCGGTGACTCTCTGGTAAACAAGCCGAAGGCCGTCGATTGTGAGATCGGGGTCGTGGTGAGCGATCAAGGGGGAGGCAGCCGCGAAGATCTCGGCGTAGCCGCCGGTGACGACGACTGTGGCTGGTGTGCCCAGTTCGTCCTGGATTCGCGTGACCATGCCCTCGATCATCGCCAGGTACCCGAGGACTAAGCCGGACTGCATGGCGGTGACCGTGTTCTTGCCGATGGCCCGCGGTGGCAGGACGAGGTCGACGCTGAAGAGTCGCGCGGCGCGACCCGCGAGGGCTTCCAGGGCGATGATCATTCCCGGGGCCAGCGCTCCACCGAGATAGTCTCCATCCGCTGAGACGACGTCGAAGTTGGTGGCCGTTCCGAAGTCAATGGCGATGCACGGGCCGCCATAGCGGTGGTAGGCGGCAACGCTGTTGACGAGGCGGTCGGCCCCAACTTCGCGAGGGTTATCCATTAGAACTCGTAGCCCGAGGTCCAGGTCAATCCCGACGATGACCGGCTCGACGTGCAGGCGCTCGCGGCACATGCCGGAAAGCCAGCGGGTCACGCTCGGTACGACGCTGGAAACGATGGCTGCTCGAATGTCCCCAATGGCGAAGCCCGATCCAGCCAGCAGCGGAGCAAGAATCGCGTACCACTCATCGGGCATCCGGTCGCGCCGGGTCGCGGCGCGCCATGTCACCAGCACCCGTGACCCTGTCGGATCGCAGAGGCCAAAGACGGTATTGGTGTTGCCGACATCGACTGCGAGGAGCATTAAGTCTTGTCTCCCTTTCTGGTTTCCGAGGCAACCAAACGCCGCGGCGCGCCCGTATCCGTTCTCGGTTGTTCCAATGCGACTCATTTGGGTTGGTGCTCGTTCAAGCTCCGAGGCTATCATCGACGAGTGACGACTTGACGAACTGTCACCCGTGGTCGCCGCGGATTTTTGCCTGCTGCCCTCGCCCCTCACCCATCACCAACCGCGGAGCGCAATAATGACCGACACGAACGATCTTATGCCCCCCAGTGACCCATCAACGCGAGCTCGATCCTCAAGCAGCTTCTTCTGGTGGCGAGCGGTTCAGATTGTCTCCCTCGGCCTCCTGATCGCCGTGACGGCTTTCGCGGCAGGAATGCTGACGGAACGAAATCTGGTGCTGGATGGACTTGGGTCCGGCGGCGAGGACGAATTCGATCGGGTTGATGCCGTTGGGGAGTTGCTGACGGAGGAGTACTACTACCGCCCGACTGATCCGGAGCAGCTCGAGGAGTTTCGGCGCCAGCTGGCCTACGGAGCACTCGCCGGCATGACGACACCGCTAGAGGATGAGTACACGTCCTTCCTGGTGCCCGCCGATGCCGGTCCAATCGCAGCGCATCTCTCAGGAGAATACGAGGGCATCGGGGTGACCATTGAGTCCAGAGATGGCAACCTCGTCGTTCTTGCCCCGCTGCCCGGATCACCGGCGGCAAAAGCGGGGCTGCTCCCAAAGGATGTCATCGAGGCTGCAGATGGACACGTGCTCCACGGCCTGACCGTGGAGGAAGCCGCCGCGCTCGTCCGTGGTCCGGCTGGGTCGACGGTGCGTCTGACGATCCGCCGCCCCGGTGTTCCAGAGCCGTTTGCAGTCGAGGTGGTCCGTGAAAAGCTGACTCAGCCTGCCGTGACCTATGAGATTCAGCCAGGAACCAAGGTAGCTGTGATCCGGATCTTGGTGTTCGGCGATCAGACGATCGAGCAGCTTGATGGAGCACTGCAGCAGGCCCGGACCGATGGGGCCACAGGCGTCGTTCTCGACTTGCGCAACAATGGCGGCGGATGGGTGACCAGCGCCCAGGAGACCATCGGGCGGTTTGTACCGACCGAATGGGGCCCGGCGCTGTTCCGGGACGAAGATCCAACGCCGGAGAACACGCCGGAGAGCTTGCCCATCTTGGGCGGGGGTCAGCAGGTGTACGATCTGCCACTGGTCGTGCTTGTGAATGAGGGAACCGCAAGCGCCTCGGAGATCGTGGCGGGCGCCCTGAAAGACTACGGCAGGGCAAAAATCATCGGTGCGCGGACGTTTGGGAAGGGCTCGGTCCAACGCGTTCACAACTTTGACGATGGATCGTCGGCCCGAATCACTATTGCGCAGTGGCTGACCCCGCAACAGCGCGTCATCGAGGATCAGGGTATCGAGCCGGATATCGTGATTCCCCCCGCGCCAGCAGATGGCACCCCGGTTGCAACGGAGCGGCCCGCTCAAGACGTGGACGCGGAACAGCTTCGTGCGGCTATCGAGCTATTGTCTGCGGCCTGCCCCTCCTCCCAGACTACTCCGCCGCCTGATGCGGATCTTCAGTGCCGGTAGCATGACCCTCGCCCAGCCAGATCCATTCGCCGGTCCTCCTCGCCTCCCTAACGGCGATCCTAGCTTCAGCGGCGGAGCGCGAATGGAGCGAGAAGGGACTTGGTAGAGGTCACGGACTGCCTACTTTCTACTGGCTTTGAAGCAAGAAAACTCCAGCTAATCTTTCCGCCAACAACTCGGCACGGGCTCAAGTGGTTCTCGCCTCGCTGGCGCTTTCAATCGATGAGGTCGGCTGCAGCTACCAGGAACCGGTCTAACCGGGGAGCGACCGGCTCTCGCCTCAACCGGCGTTGTGGCTTGGGTTCGGAGAAATTTACAGGGATTTAACGCCGCGCTTTCCTCTCGTTAACGTGGGCTCACTACGCTAGATCATGTGATTGAATCAACGCGTGCCCTGCTGGAGACCAGCTCGATGACGATCCGCCCGCCCGATGTCCGCCCGGTGGACAGTGGTGCGCTGGCTGCGACGGTGCTGGTTGTCGAGGACGACCAAACACTGCTCAGTACCCTCTCCTACAACCTCCGCCGCGAAGGTTTTCGTGTCCTGACAGCGGCAGATGGAGAGGCGGGTCTCGCGTTAGCGCAGCGTGAGGGAAGCAAGGTCGACGTCATCGTCCTTGACATCATGCTTCCGGGAATGAATGGGTTCCAGGTGCTGCGCCAGCTTCGCACGACGTCGGATGTCCCGGTGCTGCTGCTCTCCGCTCGCGGTGAGGAGCAGGACAAGGTCGACGGGCTGGAGTTAGGCGCCGACGACTACGTAGTCAAACCGTTTGCCCTTCGGGAGTTGCTCGCGCGCGTCCGGGCGGCTGTTCGACGGTGGGCGGTTCCGGCGTCCCGTCCCCCCACCGTGCTGCACCGGGGTCCGCTCCGGATCGAGCCGGAGCGCCGGCGGGTGCTCGTCGGGGAGCAGGAGCTTCAACTCCGGCCAAAGGAATTCGGTCTCCTGGTCACGCTGGCGATGGAGCCGGGTCGCATCTTCGGGCGTCAGGAGCTGCTGGACACCATCTGGGGCGAGGAGATCATCGTCGACGAGCGGACGGTTGATGTCCACATCTCTTGGCTCCGGGGCAAGCTTGCCGACGCCGGGGTCGGCGGGGGGGTGATCCGAACGATCTACGGTGTCGGCTATCGGTTCGTCGTCCCGGCTGAACAGCCCATGGATCACGGGTGAGTGGTCCGCTTAAGCCAGGGTTCAATGTGCCGGTGAAGGTCCCGAAGTGGACCGTCGGTGCCAGAACTACCGGGCGGTGGTCGCTCGGTGATGGAGCCGCGCGGTGATGGTCGCCGCGCAGGCAGGGTTCATTCGAGGAAGGAGATCGATGCGGGTGATGAGGACTGATTCTCGCGCACGGCGAATCTCGCCGGTGGCGCTGGTCATGGCGCTGCTGGCGCTGGTGGCGCTGACTCCAGTCCTTCGCGCCGGGGCGCAGGACGCTACCCCGGCAGCCACGGTGACACCTTATGAGGCTCCCGAGAACGTGGGCGATCTGGAAGGCTCGATCGAGGTAGACGGGTCATCCACGGTCGCCCCGATCACCGAGGCGGTGGCGGAGGACTTTCAGGAGGTGGCGCCGAACGTTCAGGTCAGCGTCGGCGTCTCCGGCACCGGCGGCGGCTTCGAGCGCTTCTGCAACGGTGAAACCGATATTGCAGATGCCTCCCGCCCGATTGAGGACGAAGAAGCGGCGCTCTGTGCTGAGAACGGTGTGGAGTACTACCGGTTCGAGGTGGCCTTCGATGGGATCACCATCGTTGTCAACAAGAACAACACGGCGCTGACCTGCATCTCGGTTGAGTCGCTTGCCGATCTTTGGACCGAAGGCAGCGACGTGACGACCTTCGCGGATCTGGGCGAGGGGCTGCCCGACGAGGAGATCAGCCTCTACGGACCAGGCCCTGACTCGGGGACCTTCGACTTCTTCAACGAGGTCATCCTCGGCGATGACGTCGCGCCTCGGACTGACTACACCCCCAGCGAGGACGACAACGTTCTGGTGGAGGGCGTCTCGGGCGATGAAAACGCTCTCGCCTACTTTGGTTACGCCTACTTCACCGAGAACCAGGATCAGTTGAACGCGGTCGCGGTGGCTACCGAGAGCGATCTCAGCAACTGCGTCACGCCGAGCCTGGAGACCATCGCCAACGGCACCTACCAGCCGCTCTCGCGTCCCATCTACATCTACGTGAAAGCCGAGAGCCTTACCCGGCCGGAGGTTCAGGAGTTCCTCAGGTTCTACATCGCGAATACCGGCACGTTGTCTGAGGACGTGGGCTACGTGGCAGCACCGGCCGCGGTCTACGCGGGGGCTCAGGAGAAGCTTGAAGGCGCGATCTCAGGCACCGTTGAGCCAGATTCGGCCGCGACGGCAACGCCCGAGTCCTAAGGGCCGGTTGGACCTGCGCCTGCGTGCAGGGAGCCAATCAGGGATCGTACCAATCAACGGCATCGGCTCCCTTCTGTCCCTTTCGGCAGCGGGGAGCCGATGCCTGTCAAAGATGGAGGCCACGTATACTTTTCTCGCCCGTAATCGAACCCGGAGGACCTCGTCGATGAAGGATGGATTTGTCGGTCAAGCGGCGGCACCTGGAGTATCTCCACTTGCTGCCGCTCCGCCCGCGCAGGCTGCGCTGGATTTGAGCGGGGCCAAGAGCCGAAATGTCTCCGAGCGGTTAATTGGTGCCTTCCTCTTTGCCTGTGGATCGCTCTCGATCTTGACCACGGTTGGGATCGTCTTCGTCCTCATTTTCGAGACCATCGAGTTTTTCAGGCTGGTCTCGCCAATTGACTTCTACACCGGCACGGAATGGACGGCGCTCTTTGACCGAGAGTACGGAGTCTTGCCGCTTGTTTCAGGCACGCTGTTGATCGCGGTCATCTCCATGGCAGTGGCCTTGCCGTTGGGTCTGATGAGCGCCATCTACCTGAGCGAGTATGCACCCGACCGGGCGCGGGCCGTCCTGAAGCCAACGCTTGAGATCCTCGCCGGCGTCCCGACGATCGTCTACGGCTTCTTCGCGCTCACCTTTATCACGCCGAATCTGCTGCAGCCCATCCTTCCGCAGACCGAAGTCTTCAATGCGCTGTCGGCAGGTATCGCCGTCGGGATCATGATCCTGCCGATGGTCGCCTCCCTCTCCGAGGATGCCATGGGCGCGGTTCCTCGCGCGCTCCGGGAGGGTGCGTACGCGCTCGGGGCCACCAAGCTGGAGGTCTCGACCCGCATTGTTGTCCCCGCGGCTTTGTCGGGCATCTTCGCCTCGTTCGTCCTGGCCATCTCGCGGGCGGTCGGTGAGACCATGATCGTCGTGGTCGCGGCGGGAGCCCGGCCGAACCTCGTTCCGAACCCGTTCGGTCAGATCCAGGCGATGACCAGTTACATCGTGGCCGTCATCAGCGGCGATACCTCGGTTGGAGGACGGGTGTACTTGTCCCTGTTCGCGGTGGGCGCCACCCTCTTTGTGATGACCCTGGCGCTGAACATCGTCAGCCAGCGGATGGTTGCCCGCTTTCGGGAGGTCTATCAGTGAGTGCGGCTGCCCAATCTCGAGATGTGCTAGTGGCCCCAGATACCAGCAGCCGCCTTCGCCGGCGTGAGGTGCAGGGTCGGGTCCTCCGTGGACTGTTTGCCGGCGCGACATCGTTCGCGGTCATCGTGCTGGCCGTCCTCCTGCTGTCGATCGTGCTCGATGGCTACGACTGGCTGAGTTGGCGGCTCATCACGGAAATGCCGTCACGAAGACCTGAGGAGGCCGGCCTGCTCTCTGCCTTGATGGGAACGCTCTGGGTGATTTCCCTGACGGCTATCGTTGCGTTACCGGTGGGCATCGGCGCCGCGATCTACCTGGAGGAATACGCTCCCAGGAACTGGTGGACTCGCATTCTCCAGACCAATATCAGTAATCTCGCCGGCGTGCCGTCCGTGGTCTACGGGTTGCTCGGTTTGGGCGTCTTCGTGAACCTGTTTGGGCTTGGCCGCAGTGTCATCTCCGGCGCGTTGACGATGGCACTGCTGATTCTGCCGGTCATCATCATCGCCAGCCAGGAGGCTATTCGGGCGGTCCCTCTTTCGCTACGGCAGGGCGCCTTTGCTCTCGGGGCGACCAGGTGGCAGGTAGCCCGCCACCACGTCCTCCCCGCGGCGTTGCCGGGAATCCTGACCGGCACGATTCTCGCGCTATCACGGGCAATCGGCGAAACGGCACCGCTGTTGGTCGTCGGTGCGGCGGGCTACATCGCTTTCAACCCGAACAGCCTGACCGATCAGTTCACTGTGCTTCCGATCCAGATCTTCAACTGGACGGGCCGGCCCCAGGACGACTTCAAGCACCTCGCGGCGGCCGGCATCATCGTGCTGCTCGTTGTTCTGCTCGGCATGAACGCCGTCGCCATTTTCCTACGTCAACGATTTAGCAAGAGGTGGTGAGATTGATGGTCAGGCAGACTCAGGCTTATCGCGTGAGTAACCCCGTGGATATCAACGTGGCATCGGCGTCCGGCGCAATCCAAACGCCGCCAAGGGGAGCGAACCTGGAGACGCGCCAGGACAACGTCATCTCGATCATTAATCTCAACGTCTACTACGGCGCGTTCCATGCCGTGGCAGACGTCAGTTTCGACGTACCGAAGCATCACGTGACGGCGCTAATCGGACCCTCGGGGTGTGGCAAGAGCACGGTGCTGCGGTCGATCAACCGGATGAACGACCTGGTGCCCGGTGCACGGGTGGAGGGGTCAATCAAGTACCACGGCCACGACATCTGCTCGCCCCGCGTGGACCCCGTGGAAGTGCGACGCCGGATCGGGATGGTCTTTCAGAAACCAAATCCTTTTCCCAAGAGCATCTACGAGAACGTTGCCTGGGGGGCGCGGATCAACGGGATTCGTGGCAACATGGACGAGCTGGTGGAGCGTTCCCTCCGACAAGCGGCCCTCTGGGATGAGGTCAAGGACAAGCTGAAGGACAGCGGGCTGGCCCTTTCCGGCGGTCAGCAGCAGCGACTCTGCATTGCGCGCACCTTGGCCATCAATCCGGACGTGATCTTGATGGACGAGCCGGCCAGCGCGCTCGATCCAATCTCGACGCTGAAGATTGAGGACTTGATGCGCGATCTGGTTCGCCAGTACACGATCGTCATCGTCACCCACAACATGCAGCAGGCTGCCCGCGTTTCCGATCAGACGGTCTTTTTCTCGCTCAATGAGCGACGCCAGGGTGTCCTCGTTGAGGCGAGTCCAACACGTGAGCTCTTCACCAACCCGCGCGACCAGCGGACGGAGGATTACATCACTGGGCGATTCGGCTAATCGGACGCGTTGCTTTCCTCCAGGGGAAGCGGAGGAGATAGAGGGATGACACGGGTCGCCTACGGGCATCAGATTCAAGAGTTGCGTGATGATGTGGTGGCGATGGCGAGCATGGTCGATAAGGCCGTGGCCCGAGCCATGGCCGCCCTGGTTCGGCAAGACGTACCGGTCGCTCGCGAGATCATTGCCGGCGACCAGACCATCAACGCCCATCGGTGGCGCGTAGAGGAGCGGGCGCTCCTTGTGATTGCCACTCAGGCGCCCATGGCCGGGGACCTGCGCGTCATAGCCGCGGTCATCCACATCGTCACCGATCTTGAGCGGATGGCCGACCATGCCGCCGGGGTGGCGAAGATCGTGATCGAGACGGCTGACGAACCCCTCCTGAAGCCGCTTGTTGATTTGCCCCGGATGACAGAGTTGACACGCGCGATGCTCGCCGACAGCATCACGGCCTTTATTGAGGACGACGCGGAGGCGGCGCGGGCCGTGGTAGGGCGAGACGACGAGGTGGACGAGCTCTACAACCAGATCTACCGGGAGTTGCTGACCTATATGCTGGCGGACCCATCGACCATCAATCGCGCCACGCGCTTGCTTTGGGCGGCTCACAACATCGAGCGAATAGCCGATCGGGTCACGAACATCTGTGAGCGCGTGGTCTTCTCCGTCACCGGCAACCTGGAAGAGATGGCCGTCTCCACCTATTAGCGTT
>JAUJMG010000180.1:4751-7778 GCA_030446955.1 Thermomicrobiales bacterium | reverse complement strand
CGCGCCGGTTGGAGTGGTAGCGGATGCCGTCCTGAGCATACACCTCCCGGCGCAGAAACTCCGCCATGTCGGTGTGGAGGCGGAAGCTCTCCTCGAACTTGATCATCGGCGGATCGAGGTCCCGCAGTGCCAGGAAGAGCGACTCGTACGAACGGAACTCCTGGAAGGTCCGGCGCGGCTCGCCCGTCCAGTCGTGCTTCACGATTGGCGGCATCTGCCGGTGGTCCCCGACCACGACCAGTGAGCCATCCGGAGCCAGCGGGAGCGCCGCCATCGCCGCTTCCGGCAGGTTCATCTGCGACGCCTCGTCCAGCACCAAGCAGTCCGCGAGCGCGTGCCCGAACATTTCCTTCGGCCACCGCTCCTTGATCAGCCCGTAGGTGCCGCCCGGGGTCGCGGCGATCACGCCCCATCGCGCCGCCTGGATCGCCTCGATCGCCTTCGGCGCGCCCGGCGGCCGATCGTCGTCCTTCGGCAGCGGCACCACACCCTCTGGCACCTCGCCCCGTGGCCGGACCCGGAACAGCGGCACGTCGAGCAGACGCGGATCGAAGTAGGTCCCGAAAATCTCCGGCTGGGTGGCGGCGAAGTTGTGCAGACGCCCCTGGACGTTGAGCAGGTTCTCCAGGAGTACGTCTGTCGCCGCGTGGGTCTTGCAGGAGACGAAGGCGCGGAAGTCCCGGTTGGCCGCCATCGCGCCCTGCATCCGGGCAAAGAGCGCGAAGGCCGTCGAGTAGCTCTTTCCGGTCCCCGGCGGTCCCTGCACCAAGAGGACCGGCGCCCCGCCGTGCCCGCCGATGAACTCCCGCTTGCTCGGCTCGAACCCGTGCAGGGCCCCTACGGCGTGGAGCGCATCCAACCCGGCCAGGAATTGTGTTTGACCCGCCGAGCACTCCTCCGGCCACAGTGTGGCTGGGCGCTCCGCACGCGCGAGGAGCGCGTAGAGGGTGTTCTGGCCCCCGGCCACCAACCCCTCGCCAATTTTCGCCGACCAGTACGCGTAGATGTTGCTGGGGTCAGGATCCAGGGTATACACCTGATCGGCGGTGAGCGGCCGCTCCTCAATGGTTCCGAACACGTAGCCGCGAGGCGTCATGCTGCCGGGCATGCCTTTCCGCATGACCACCTCCACCCACGCCGCGACCGCCCGTTCACCATCCCGCTGCACAATGACCCGATCCAAGTCCGCCCGCATGCCGTAGAGCATCTGCTTGGCGGTTGGGGTAAAAGGTGTCTGCTCTGCCGCCGGTAAGCGGCCATCCACGGCCCACCGAGGGCAGAGGACCAGCCGCTCTCCCGGCTTCAGCGTCGTCAAGCCCAAGATCTCGTCCAGATCGCAACCCGCCCCGGCGTGCTCCACCCGGAGCCGGAACCGCATCCCCTCCTGGGACCAGTCCGAAGCTTCCCGCTCCTCTTTCGAGAGCGTGACCCGCTTGGCGTCCGGCTTCGCCTCCCGGAACGCGGCGCGGTACTCCTCCTTCAAGCGACGGCGAAACTCGTTGTCCCGGTTCTGTTCCGCGACACCCGGCTCCTGATCCTCCTCGCAGTAGCGAACCACCAGCGTCTGGCCGGCCAGCACCCGCTGCTCGGGAGGCGCCAACCGCTCCCGCTTCCAGGCAGCCAACTCGGTGTGCCGCTCGATGGTGACGAACTCCTCCAGGGCGTGGGCGAGGCTGCGCGCCTTTTGCTCGAACGTTGCCAGGTCCGGCAGGTCGAAGGCTGTCTTCTCCGTCTGCTTGTTGCCCTTGAAGTCCTGAGCGATGCGCTCCATTGCCTCAAGCCGTCCCGCGTGAAAGCCACGCAGGAGGTCAGGGGTCGCCGCCCGGTACGGGGCCAGATCATCCTTGCCCGTGCGCGGCACGGCCGGCAGGTCGCCCCAAGCCGCGTAGGCATACTCGAGCGGGATCTGGCTGTTGAACCGGGCCCGGCTCGTGTACCAACCGCCGATCCCCGGGATCTCGGCGTCCGGGTTTGCCGAAGCGTCCAACTTCCCCCAGAAGTCAAAGAGGCGCGCCCGGAACAGATCCCGGTAGCGCTCCCCGGCGTTCCAGTCGAACTTGAGAAACGCCGCCACCGCCTGCAGGGACTGGCAGACCATCGGGTAGTTCTTCTGGTCCCGGATCTCCTGGTCCAGAAAGGTCGTCAGCGGCGAGTCGAACGCGGCGATCTGAGTAATGAAGTCGTAGAGCGGCGTCGCTCCCAGGATGGTACCGGCGTGGCGCGCCAAATCGTCCAACAGGAGGCGCTGCTCGAACCCGTTGTAGAAGACGAGGTGGATCGGCGCCCGGGACTGCCCGGCCTCATCCGGCGCGGCCACCTCGGCGATAGCGGCGAGCACGGCCTCGATCCATTCGACGAAGAGCCGCTCCTCGCGGGCCAGGGAGTCGGGCGGCCCATCGCTGAGGCGCACGATGCTTCGCCGCCGCTCCGGGCGCTCCACCCCATGCTCGCTGCCGACGACCAGGGCGCCGAGCAGGTAGATCCGGTCGTGCAAGTAGTCGTGCTGCGCGTCGATGTAGACCCGGACCAGGTTGGGGTTCTGGGTCGCGTCGCTGTACGGCAGGGAGCCGTATCCCTTACTAGGGATGTAATGCAGGGCGTCGACGGACTCCTTCTTCCATTGCCGGTACCTGAGCGCCCGGTGGATCAACTCGTTCAACCGCTGGCCAACCGGCCAGGTCGCCGCGAGGCGCCGCGCCGTCTCCGCGTTCCCCGGCGCCGGAACCAGTTCTGTCTCCTCCTGGATTTCGCCGTCGACGTGGACGTGCCCCTTGCGGCGCAGATCCTTCAACGCCGCCAGCTCGCGCACGGTCGTGATCCCGCCGCGTTGCAGGCCCCGCTTGTCCTGCTCGGTCAGGTGCGGCAGCAGCGAGAGGTCGTCCGTCTCGGCGCTCCGCTTCATGCAGAACTCGTTGTAGAGGCAGCCGTCGCACTTGTAGGTGAGGTGGAATGGGACCGCCGTGAACGGCGCCTCCGCCACCCGGCAGGCCGTGGAGCCGTCGCCGGTCACCAGATCCCGCACCGAGC
>JAUJMG010000180.1:0-4651 GCA_030446955.1 Thermomicrobiales bacterium | reverse complement strand
GTCGGCGATCAGGGCGCGCAGGCCACCATTCCCGTCCCGCTCCAGGAGCAGCAGGTCTAGGTCGCCGCGAATCTTCCACCCGCCGACGGCGACATGGAGCCGGGGCTGAAACAACGCCAAGCTCTCGCCAGGGGGCAGATCGCGCGCTAGGGCCACCACCCGCCCGTTGTCGGCCGGGCGGTCGGCACCGGCCGCCGCGGCGGCGAGGTTGAGGCTCCGGAACCGCTCCGCCACGGACCGCTCGACCCGCTCTTCGAACGTCGCCCCGGATCGGGTCAGCAGCGGCGGAATGGGTTGCGGTGCTACCTCGTAGTCACGCATGAACCGGGGCCCGGCCGACCGCTCGTGGAGCCGCAGCCGCAGGTAGCGCTCGCACTGGTCGAGGCGGATGAACTGCGAGACATCGGTGGGCGAGATCCGGAGGCACCCATCCCCGTCCCGGCCGACCGTAAGCTCGTCAACCGTCGCCCCGACATTCCCGGCCGGCGTCCGCCACATCCCTCAGCCCTCTCCCGATCCCATTGCTCAACAGTCCAGAGCATACGCGACATCGCAGTCCTGGCGCGATAGGGGTTTTCCCGCCCTGGAATCTGCAGAGTTCGGCGGGCGAGCCCGGATGATTCAGCAACGCGGTTTGGTCAGCCGGGTTGAGCGGCCTGCGCGGTTTGAGCTCGGGAGAAAAATCCCGCGTTGCGGTGCGACGGCGAACGTCTCTCATGAAGAATCTGGACGAGGGGGTTACGACCCGGCAACTGGAGGTAGCGCCCGGGATGGCGGCGATGCTCGAAGCGATCGAGCGATCGAGCGATCGAGCGATCGGGTGGATCGTCACTTCACAACGGTCAAGACCTGGCCCTGGTAGGGGCAACGCCGGCATCGCCTCGTGTTCGGCCACCCGGCGTCGCATGCGTCGCCCCTACCGGGCAGCCGTCCTACGTGAATGCCCGAAGCGCTCCCACGGCGTCCTGGAGCAGACGCTTTTTGGGCAGGCCGCGGACGAGACCGGCGATCTTCTTCTGCTTGGCGCTCTTGGGGAGACCGTCCACCGTGAGGTATTCGCGTGCGATGTCGGACATCAGCTGCGGGTAGTCGCGCAGCAGGTGGGGGCGGGCGTGGGCGAAGTCCGTCACGTTGCGGATCTTGTAGAGGTCCTGGATGACGATGCTCTCTTCGAGCAACTCCCGGTAGCGGGAGAGGGAGGCTGCGGAGAAGTCACCCCGCTCGTTCGCCTCGGCGATGGTTTGGGCGGCCAGTTTGCCGGAGAGCATCGCCAGGTTGACCCCCTCCCGGTTGAGCGGGTTCACGAACCCGGCCGCGTCCCCTACCACCAGGACGCCGTCGGCGTAGACCTGCGGCATCCGGTTGTATCCCCCTTCAGGGATCAGGTGAGCCGAGTACTCGACCGTCTCCCCGCCGGCAATGAGCGGCGCGATCGCCGGGTGGCGCTTGAACCGGTCCAGCATGTCGTTGACGTTGATCCCGGTCCGGATCAGGTCCTCAAGGAGCGCGCCGGTGCCGACCGACAGCGACTCCTTGTTGGTGTAGACGAACCCGTACCCGAGCAGCCCCCAGGTGGACTCCCCGAAGATCTCCAGCGCCGTGCCCATGCCGGTCGGGAGGTTGAAGCGATCCTCGATCGTGCCGGGGGGAAGCGTGATGAGTTCCTTGGCGATCAGCGCCTGCTCCAGTGGCGCCCACTCCTTGTGCAGCCCCACCTTTTGCGCCAGCAGGGAGTTGGCGCCGTCCGCCAGCACGACGACATTGGCGTAGAGCTCGCCCTCCGGCTCGCCGGTGGTCACGCCCACCACCTGGCCGTCCTCCCAGAGCAGGTCGGTGACGGTGAACTCCGAGAAGACCTCCGCGCCGGCCTCCTCCGCCGTCGTCGCGTGCCAGCGGTCGAACGGGGAGCGGAGCACGCTGTACGCGTTGTAGGGGGGCTCGGCGAAGCGCATCGAGCGGTAGGTGCCGCCAAGCATCGCGTCCTCGGTCAGCATCATGTAGCGCTGCTCGATGATCGGACGCTCCAGGGGCGCAACCTCCTCGAACCCCGGAAGCATCTCCTCCGTCGGCTGCCGGTAGAGGATGCCTCCCCAAACGTTCTTGGACCCGGGGAACTGCCCCCGCTCCAGCACCACAGTCGCAAGTCCGGCGTTGGCCAACTCCCGTGCCGCGGTCACTCCGGCCGGGCCCGCACCGACCACGATCGCGTCCAGCCGCTCCTCAGCCATGCTCGCTGCTCCTCGCTCCGGGTCCAAGTCGTCGCACGGGTACCTCCGCCCCCCTGCCGTGCAAGGGAGAGCGGATCAGAAAGCATCGATGAAACGGAAGGGAAACGGCGTCGGGAGTGGCCGGGAACACCCGGACCTAGGCAATCCCCTAAGCTCTTACCCCCGGGCTGCCTTTAGCTCAGCCGTCAGCGCCGGGACGATCTCGAAGAGGTCCCCAACGATCCCGAAGGAGGCAATCTTGAAGATTGGCGCGTCCGGGTCCCGGTTGATTGCCACGATGTAGTCCGATCCCTGGATCCCGACCAGGTGCTGCACCGCGCCGCTGACCCCGACCGCGATGTACAGCCGCGGGGTCACGGTGCGGCCGGTTTGACCGATTTGCTCGTGATGTGGCCGCCAGCCGGCGTCCGTCACGGCCCGCGTCGCGCCCACCACGCCTCCGAGGGCGGCGGCTAGCTCCTCCACGACCCCGAAGCTCGCCGCTTCCTTGAGCCCCCGGCCGCCGCCGACCACCACATCGGCGCTCTCCAGATCGGCCGATCCGCCGCCGCCCTGCACGGTCTCGCGCACCCGCACCCGTAGCTCCGCCTCATTGAGCTCCACAGGCACCGGTTCCGGCTCCGGAGCAGCTCCGTCACCCGCGGCCTTCTCGAAGCTGCCGGGATGGACCGTGGCCATCTGCGGCCGGCTGCCCGGCATCCGGACAACGGTCTGGACGCGCCCGCCAAGGATCGGCCGCACCGCGACCAACTCCTCCTCCTCGATCGCCAGCCCCACACAGTCAGCAGCGAGTCCCACGCCGAGACGGGCCGCGACGCGGGGCGCGTAGTCTCGGCCTGCCGTGGTTCCGGGGACCAGCACCACCGTCGGGTTGAGGTTCTGGATCACCTGGGTCAGCACCGCCGTTGCAGCCTCGCTGGTCAGGTCGCGCAGCCGTTCGTCGTCGACCACCAGGAGGCGATTCGCCCCGGCCGCGCCCAGGGTCCGCGCCGCCTCGCCGATGCCCGAACCCATCAAGAGGACCGCCAGCCCCTGTCCGAGGCTCTCCGCCAGCGGGCGTCCTGCCCCAATCATCTCGAAGGAGATCGGCCGCAACGCCCCCGCGTTGTCGACCTCCCCGACTACAAGGACCCCGCCGTTCTGTTCCGCCATCACCCTTCCGTCTCTCCCGGGCATGGGCGCCCGATGCCCTTCCCCGAGGATTGCTCTGCCGCCGGCCGTCTCGTCAGATGAGCTTCTGCTCCTTGAGCCAGCCGACCAACTGCTTGGCCGCGTCCGCGGCGGGCACCCCCTGGACAACGGTCCCCGTCACCGTCCGCTCGGGCGCCACCGGGTCGCTCCAGGTGATGCGGTCGCCGGCAGGTTCGACCGCTGCCGCGACCTGCTCGATCGGCTTCTTCTTGGCGGCCATGATCCCCTTCAGCGATGGGTATCTTGGCTCGTTCAACCCCGAGATCGCCGTCAGCAACACGGGCGTGTCGACCTCCAGGATCTGCCGGCCGTCCTCCGTGTCACGCTGCAGGGTCAGGTGGCGTCCGCCGTCGGCAACCTCGACGCTGTTCACGTTGGAGACAAGCGGCAACCCCAGCAGCTCCGCAACCTGCGGTCCGACGTGGTTGTCCTCGTAGTCGTCGGAGCCCTGGCCGGCCAGCAAGAGATCGAAGGTCATCGCTTGGAGTTGGTTCGCTAGCGCCTGCGCCACTGAAAGGGTGTCAAGGGTGTTTGGGTCCGGCACCGTCAGCAGCACACCCTTGTCCGCGCCCATCGCCAGCGCCCGGGTGATGACGTCCTTCGCGCCGGGCGCGCCAAGAGAGATCACCGTGACCTCGCCGCCGTGCGCTTCCTTGAGCTTGATCGCCTCCTCGATCGCGTAGGCGTCGTAGGAGCTGACCACGTTCTGACCGCCCATCACGGGTTTGCCAGACGCGCGGTCGATCTTGACCGCGTTCATGTCCGGCACCTGCTTGACCAGAACCACGCTGTTCAATGCCATCTACCGCGCACCCCTTCGTGCTTATGCCTCGCCGTGGTACCTGATGCTCCGCGCACCCTCACGCGCCGGTGAAGGCGGCCGGTCGCTTCTCCAGAAACGCCTGCATCCCCTCGCGCTGGTCGTCGGTGCCAAAGCTCTCGGCAAAGAGCACCGCCTCCGTGGCTAGGCCCGAGGCCGGGTTGCCCGCGAAGGCAAGGGAGAGTGCGCGCTTGGCAGCAGCGACCGCTCGTGGGCTGTTCGCCGCGATCCGCTGCGCCATCGCGGTCGCTTCCGCCAGCAGCGAGTCGGCCGGATAGACCGCGTTGACCAGCCCGATCCGAAGCGCCTCGTCCGCGGCCACCCGGCGTCCGGTGAAGATCAACTCGGCGGCGCGGCCGGCGCCGACCAGACGGGGAAGCCGCTGGGTTCCCCCCCACCCGGGCGGGATGCC
>JAUJMG010000674.1 GCA_030446955.1 Thermomicrobiales bacterium | reverse complement strand
TCTGGAGGACGATGCGACAGGCAAGCACCTGGTCGCAAGAGGTTGGCTGGCGAGCAGGGCCGTCCGATGCCTGAGGGCCCACCACGTCGATCAGACTGGACGTGGGCGATGGATGGGCAACCGGCCCAGCGCGGAATGACGGATCGCCGGATCTCGTCACCATGCCCGTTCTTCGAAAGCGGAGTTCGCTGTGCTTCGGAGGATTCTCACATGAGCCTGGTGATTTCTAGCCCCGTCATGACGGCCGCTCCAGTTGGTGATGCCTACGCAAGGTGCAGCACCAGGGAGCGATTGACGGCTTTCGCGGCCCGCTCCAGCGTCGAGAGTTTGATCTCCGCGCCATCGGCGTTGAGCAACCGGTCGACCTGCGAGCGGCTGGTGCCCATGCGCCGGGCCAGCTCAGTTTTGGAGATCCCCTGTTCCTCGATCTGTTGACGAAGTTGCCAGCTCAGGACGCGGATTGCCGCCGCCGCGGATGCCTCTTGGTGGGTTCCCTCGTCACGCAGGAAGTCGTCGAACGACGAGCCGATGTGGACGTTGGTCATGCTTCGGCCTCCGAGGACGCGACGTTCCGCAGCATCCATTGTGCCGTATCTTCCGCCCGGTTTGGCTTCCGGGATGGCAGCAACCCGTGGACATCGTTTCGATGCTCTCTGGCGGCTCGACATGCGACCCAGCCAGCACTGGCCCTCGCTGCCAGCGAGACTGGCTTCATAGGCAATGGCGCAGCCATTGAGCAGATGCGGCCCATCACAGGCTGGTGCGCAGCACCAGAGCGGCCACGGTGCAATGCGGCCCATCGCCGGGGGATCCCTCGCTTTCGCTCGGGATGACAGTGAAGGTAATCAGCGTGGCGGTTGTGGTGTAGGGGAGCGGAACAGCAAGCATTAGCCGACCTCCTCAGCGGACGTAGCTGGCGCCGTTGACGTCGATCGTCGTGCCGGTGGCGTGCCTGGCGAGTCCGGAGGCGAGAAAGGCAACGACGTTGGCGATGTCCTGAGGCTGCGCGACCTCGCCGAGACTGGTATCGGCGGCGGCCACCTCGACCCCGACCTCCCGCGCGAAGATCTCGTTGAAGGAGGTGTCGACGTAGCCCGGCGCGACGGCGAACGCGGTCACGCCATCACGGCCGTAGTGCCGGGCGATCGTCCGGGTCATGGCGACGATCCCGGCCTTGGCGGCCGCATAGTGCCAGTAGTCGGGGTCCTCGCCCCGGAACGCGGCCCGGCTGGCGATGTTGACGATGATCCCGCCTTCGGGCTGGGCGGCGAACGTGGTGACCGCCGCCCGGCAGAGCACGGCGGGAGCGACGAGGTTGACGGCGAGCGATGTGTCCCAGACGCCGAGCCAGCGGTCGAGTGGCTCGTGGAGCGGGGCGGCGGGATAGATTCCGGCGTTGTTGACGAGGACGTCGATCCGGCCATGCGCCGCCAGTGCCCGGGCCCAGAGGGCGTCGGTGGCGACGGGGTCGCCGAGGTCGGCGCTGAACGCGCGGGCCGATCCACCCAGCTCCGCGAGGAGTTCCGCCGTTGCTTCCGGCGAGATGTCGTGAAGGAGGACCGTGCCTCCCGCCCGGGCGATCGTCCGGGCCGTGGCGGAGCCGATCCCACCACCAGCACCGGTGATCAGGACAATGCGGCCGGTCAGGTCGATCATGCGCGTGTCCTCTCCGTTGCGATCGTGTCGAGCGATGGACGGCATCCTGAAGGTGTCACTGAGGTCTCTCTACACCTGTCACGCATGCCTCCAGCCTGAACAACAGGACCGTCCGCTACCGGAGTCGTGATGCGCGACTCATCGCTCGCGGCGGCCCCGGCGGCGGAGCGCGGCACGGCGATCGGGCTTCACGATACCAGGGTCGGGAGTGTATCGCTTCGGAGTTTCCGGGCCAGCTGAACATCGACATGCCGACATAGCGTAGGTCATCGCCGGTAATCCCGCTTGCCGTGACGGGGACCGAACAGGGCTCGTCCGCGCTGGAGAGGAGCCCTGCCCGATCGGGGGCCGCGCCGGACTTGGGTACGATAGGTGGGACAGGTGGGATGGGTGAACGGAGGTGACCCGTGATC
>JAUJMG010000673.1 GCA_030446955.1 Thermomicrobiales bacterium | reverse complement strand
ACCGCTGGACCGATCCCGCCGCCCAGGGGCGACGCTCCTTCGCGCCGATCCGGGATCACCTGCTCCTGCCGTATGCCGGGTCGTTGGTCGAGGCCGACCGACGGCTGGCGGAACGGCTCACGGAGTCGGACCTCTGGGCGGTGATCGCGGGCATCCCGGAGGACTGGCTGCCCCCGGATGACCTGATCGGGTCTACCGAGCAGCAGCGGGAGGCGTATCTGACCTACTTTCGGAATCGCCTCCAGGCACCACGCCCCTTCATTGAAGAGGGGGAACGCGCCCGCACCGATGCCGATGTCGGCGCGATCGACCCGGACCGCGCCACCCGGGGCCGGCGCCGTGGGTGACGCCCCGATTCCGCCGCCGAAGCCGACCGATGACCGGGCCGCAACCCCCTACGCCGACGCACACGTTGCCGGACGCGCTGGCAGCGGCGCCGCGTACTTCTACGCGGTGGTGCGGGTGGTCCCGAACGTGGAGCGCGGCGAGCGGTTCAACGCCGGGGTCGTGCTGTTCAGCCGGTCGCTGCGCTTTCTCGGGATGCGGACCGCGCTCGATCATCGCAAGCTGGCGGCTCTCGCCCCCGGCTGTGATCCCGAGCCGATCACCCGCCAGCTCGATGCGCTGCGGGCGGTTGCCGACGGCGTGCAGGAGGGCGGCCCGATCGCCCGGCTCGACAGGGCCGAGCGCTTCTATTGGCTGTCCTCCCCGGGCAGCACGATGATCCAGCCCTCGCCGGTCCATACCGGCCTGACCTCCGATCCGGAGGCGACCCTCGATCGGCTCTTCCGGGCCCTGGTGCTCGGCTGACCCCCGTTGTTCCGCCCCTTTTGGGGGTCTGGCACGTCCCCTGCGCCGGTTGGAGCGCGGGTGCCGAGGGTGGTCAGCAGCCCGTTTCCGCAGATTCGGAGGCTCGGAGACCCGGATACCTGGAGGGTTGGCCCGGGTGATCGCTATCAACCACCAGCCATGACGTAGGTGCAGACCCGGTGTCAGCAGTTGCACCGATGGGCCGCGTCCGCTCAATCCCTACGGGATTGCCTATGAGCAGCCGCACCGATGGGCCGCGTCCGCTCCATCCCTCCAGGATGGCCCAGGAGCAGCCGCGTCGTGCCCATGACCAGGCGGCCACACAGGGCCGCCTGGTCATGGGCACGTAGTCGGTCGTTCGAGGGCCGGGCTCTGTTCCTGCCCGGTGATTGCCGCCAATTCGACATCCGTTCCGCGGGGCGGGTCCTGCCGGCCCGTCCGACCAGATCGGAGTACGTATCCATGGAATCCCCAACCATCCTTGCCGTCGGCAGTATCAACGTGGATGTCCAGGTTCGGACCGATCGCTGGCCGGATCCGGGCGAGACCCTGCTGGCCCGGGACTTCCTGATGACGGGTGGTGGCAAGGCAGCCAACGTCGCCTTCCTGGCCCGGCGTCTCGACCGCCCAGCCCAGCTGTTCGGGCACGTCGGGGACGATGTCCTGGCGGGTGAGGCGCTGCGCTCGCTGGAGCGGGCCGGTGTCGATCTCGCCGGGGTGAAGCGCGTCGGAGAAGCCGCTACCGCGCTCTCGATGATCGTGGTCCGCCCCGATGGCGAGAAGACGATCATCCTCGCGCCGAACGCTAACGATGCCTGGGATGACACGGACGCCGGCGACGTTGCGAAGGCGATCGGAAATGCGCCGGAGGGGTCGGTGCTGGTCGTCGATCTCGAAGTGCCGGAGGATGTGGTGCGGCGGTCAGTACGGGCGGCGCACCGGGGGGCGGGGCGGGAGCGTGGGCTGCGGGTGGTGCTCGATCCCTCCCCGGCGGACCGGATGCCGGACGATCTGTTCGCCTTCGTGGATGCGATCACGCCCAACCCGTCGGAGGCGCAGACGCTGACCGGCATCGAGATCACCTCCGCGGACGATGCCGAACGGGCCGGCCGGGAGCTGCTCGAGCGCGGCGTGGGCGCCGCCTGCATGAAACTGCCGGACGGTGGCTGCGTGGTGGTGGCGGACAACGTTCACGAGCGGATCGATCCGGTGGAGGTGGACGTGGTCGATACGACCGGGGCGGGCGATGCCTTTGCGGGTG
>JAUJMG010000672.1 GCA_030446955.1 Thermomicrobiales bacterium | reverse complement strand
CTACACAGAGGGTGTCCGGCACGATCTGACGCTCCACCTGGCCGGCTGGCTGGCCCAGCAGGGATACGCGGAGATGGACGCGGCCCGCCTGATCGATCGGCTTGCAGCCGATGACCACGAGCGGCCTGCCCGCCTTCGCAACGTGAGAACATCCTACGATCACGCCACGGCCGGCGATCCCGTGGCCGGCTGGTCCCGCCTGCGGGAGATCCTGTCTCCGGGCGACTTACTCGCGCTGGAGCATCTGCTCGGTCAGCCCACCCCTCACCTGTTCGTCGGTCGCAATGGACGCCATGCCGAGGCCGACGACACAACGACCGATGAGACGAGCAGAGAGCCGGAAGGAAAGGCCGACGACGCCGGCGGCACGCCCCCGCCTCGACGCCCCGAGATCGACGCCGGGGACCAAGACCTCGACCGGGTGACGAATGCCGCATGGTCTGCGCTGGTGGCGGGCAACAACCCGCCGTATATGTTCCGCTTCGGAGGCGCGTCAGTCCGTCTTGACCGCGACGACCTCGGCGCCCGGGTGCCGCGCCCCTTGACGGAAGACCGGGTGCGCTGCGAGCTAGCGAACATCTCCACATGGTTCAAGGTGGGAGCTAAGGGGCAGGTATCACCGGCCTACCCGCCGACAGCGGTGGTCCGCAACGTCCTCGCCCGCGCCGAGCACCCGCTACCGACCCTGCTCCGAGTGGTGGAGGTGCCGATCCTTGCCCCGGATGGCACGCTGCAAACGACCCCCGGCTATCACCCCGAGAGCCGCACCTACTACGAACCAGCCGCCGGCTTCACCCTGCCGCCGGTCCCGGCACAGCCGACAGCCCGGGATATCGCTCAGGCTCGGGATCTCATCCTCGATGACCTTCTCGGCGAATTCCCGTTCACCTCGGAAGCCGAGCGCGCCAACGCCGTTGCCCTCTTCCTCGATCCCTACGTCCGGGACCTGATCGATGGCCCCACGCCGCTCCGGTTGATCGAGGCTCCCACTCCCGGCAGCGGAAAGAGCCTGCTCGCCGATGTCCTGACGCGACCGGCCATCGGCCGCCAGGTTGGGATGATGCCTGGGGCCAACGACGATGACGAGTGGCGCAAGCGGATCACCTCCCAACTGCGGGAGTCGCCGGCGGCCATCCTGATCGACAACGTATCCGGCAGCCTGGATAGCGCCTCACTTTCGATCGCCCTGACCGCGACGTTCTGGAAAGACCGGCTGCTCGGCGGCAACGAGACAACGCAACTGCCCGTCCGGTGCGTCTGATTGGCCACGGCTAACAACCCGACGATGAGCACCGAGATCGCCCGCCGCACCGTTCGTATCCGCCTGGATCCACGGGTAGACCGTCCCTGGCAGCGCACCGAGTTCCGACACCGCGATCTCCGGGGCTGGGCTGACGAGCACCGGGCGGAGTTGGTCCGCGCCGCGTTGGTCCTGTGCCGGGCCTGGATTGCTGCGGGTCAGCCGCTCGGGACCACGGTCCTCGGTTCCTATGAGCGCTGGTCAGCAGTCTTGGGGGGCATCCTCGGAACAGTCGACATCAATGGCTTTCTCGAAAACTTGGAAGCCTTCTACGAAGATGCCGACGTTGAGGGCGCAATCTGGCGCCAGTTCGTGGACCGCTGGGCCGCTGAGTTCGGAGAGCAAGAAGTCGAAAGTACGCAGCTATTCGACCTGGCCAACTCCATCGACGGGTTTGACTTCGGCTTTGGCAACGACCGAAGCCAGCGCACTTCGTTTGGGAAGCAACTCACCCGCCAACGCGACCGGGTGATCGGCGAGTACCGGATCGCTCAGACCAGTGGCGGCAAAACCAAGTCCCACAAGTCGAAGAAATGGCGTCTGATCCGTACCCGTCTCTACGACGAGCCCCCTCCAAGGGATGAAACGGGGGGACATAGGGGACATCAGGGGACTTCTGGACACACTTCTTACGCGCAAGAATCCGCAAAATCTCCTCACGTAAGGGCCACTGGTGCCAAAACGTCCCCTAACGTCCCCTATGTCCCCCAAGGCGACGATGAAGAGGACGGGCCGCTATGACGCCGGCGGCCCTGCTCGCCGATCTCCAGGCTCGTGG
>JAUJMG010000179.1 GCA_030446955.1 Thermomicrobiales bacterium | reverse complement strand
GCCGAGTGGAAGCAGCCCGAGCCGCGCTACAAGACCGGCGTCCTCGCCAAGTACGCCGCCCTCGTCTCCTCCGCCTCCGAGGGAGCCGTCACTCGGGTCGATCTGTAGGCGATCGTATTAAGAGCATCGTCAAGCACAGGGGGCGATCCTCAAGGGGATCGCCCCCGCTCCTTTAAGTCGGCGGAGTGACATGGCTCACTGTTCCAGGCTTCGGGTTGATATGGAATTGAGTTGATCGCTCGGTCTTCCGGGGCTGACCGCCCATGCTTGACCCGGGAGGGGCTTCATGGCGTGTAGCCGGCGTTCATCCCTGGGCTCGCGGATGCCGACGCCAGAAGGCCGGATACTCCCTCAGGCGGAGGTGGTACGAGGCTGCGCTACCGGCCGCGGTAAGCGATGAGGATGAGGGCCACGCAGAGCAGGAGAGCGAGCGCTAGGGCGATGACAATCGCTGCGGGCAGCCGGTCCGTCCCCTCCATGTCGTCCACCGCCGGTTCAGGATCGGCGACGGCGTCGACCTCAACCTGAGCGGCTGGCGCCGCGTCCGCGTCGCTTAGGTTGGATTGGGGTGGCAGGGTGCTCATAGCCCAAGGGTACCAAACCCAGGATGATCCCCGGCGATTACCTCGGCTACCGGCGTGGATCAGCCGGATCTACAGCACTCCCCCGAAGAGCGGCATTACGAGTCGCTCCCAGGCCGCGGCCATGGCATCTCGATACGGTGCCGCGGTCACGATCCGGATCAATCGCCGGTGCTCCTCGTAGCGCTTGAAGTCCTCGTCCGCGAGCCCGACCACCTCGCGCCATGGCATCAGTGGTCGGAACCCCACCGGCGGCCGCTCGAACTGGACCCAGACCTCAGTCCGCCATCGCTCCGGCTTCGGGATGTCGATGAGTACCGCCCCCGGCGGAACCTCCTCCCCCATTTCGTCCGCCAGCCCGGCCGCAAGCCGGATCTCCGCCTCGCGCCGCGCTGCTGGATCGAAGTAGAGGTTGCCCAGCCGCGCGTACAGCTCGAAGGCCCGCGCGCTGACCTCGACCGCGCGCTTGTGGATCCGCCGCGCAATCAGCGCGTCCACCAGCCGCCGCGTCGGCGCCGGCATCCCCGCGCTACCTAGCAGGGCCAGGAGAGACGCATCGTCATGGTCCGTCAGTTCTTCGGGCGCGACCGCCCGGGCCAGCAGCGCCTCCTGGACCGCCCGCAGCAGCATCGCCATACAGGCTCGGTTGGTGTGGTGCCAGTAGACGTTGTCGAACATCTCCTGCCGGGCGTTGATCAGCGAGTGGAGCGGGCTGACGCCCTTTCCGCCGACGACGACCCGCGGTTCCGCTTCCGGCCCCTCGCCCACGGGGGCGATCGCCAGGGAGTCGATGAGGCGGGCGGTGTCGACGCCACCATACGGGACGTTGCAGGCCCGGGCGTCCCTCGGCAGGTAGTCCAGTTTGTCCATGTCGAGCGGTCCGGAGAGCACTCCGCGCAGCACGCGGTCGGCGAGTGGCAACTCCCGCCCCGCCGGATCGATCAGGGCCGCTACCCGCGCCGGGTCGACTCCCCACTGTCGGGTGAGGATCGCCGCCAGGTCTGAGTCTTGCCCCTCGATCAAGCGGTGCCCGACCGCCTCATGCGGCACGATGGGCGGCCCCAGTTCCTCGATGGCGTGGGAGAACGGGTAGTGACCCACGTCGTGGAGGAGTGCCGCCGCGCTCACGACACGGGCGTCCTCATCCGTGATCCAAGCTCCTCCGGGGGTCGCTCGGAGATGGGCCACCGCCAGGCGCGTCAGGTGGAAGACGCCCAGGGAATGCTCGTAGCGGGCGTGCTTGGCTGCCGGCCAGATCCGAGAGACGAACCCCAACTGCTGGATTCGGTCCAGCCGCAGGAAGGCACGAGTCCCGATCAGGGCCAACTCAGGTTCGGCCAGCGGGATGCGGTCGTAGAGGGCGTCACGGACGGTCGTCGCTACCGGGAAGCCTGTTCCTGGGACGCGCCCTTCCAACCCCATCCCGTTCCCTGCCTCGCCCGCACCGCCACATCCGGACCGGTGCTGCCCGCGGATTCCGTCGCTATCAGAAGCATACGGGACGGTGGGGCAGCGGCCAGGCCATCCCCGACGGCTCCGGTTCCACGACGACAGCCGATCTTTGACGATGGGGGGGCGATTCCAGCGCGCGAGATCGTCTTGACGGCCTAGAGAGCGTGATGTACAAGGCCACCCATGGTTGGACGCGCGGGCGCGAGGCACGGATGCCCCGCGCCGGTCCATCTCGACAAGGAGGTCGATAGATGACCGATCGGAACGGCGACTCCTTTTTCCGATCGCGCCGGGCTTCGCGGCGAGCCGTGCTTCGTGCCGGTGCGGGTGTTGCCGGTGCAGCGGCCCTGGGTGGATTCCGCCCCAGTATCGGCAGATCTGCTCCGCTCAGCCGGCAGGGTGGCGGCTCGATCGTTTTTCTTTCGACGCAGTTGACCCCGGTCGAAGAAGCCGAGGCGATGCGCAACGAGATCCTGAAAGACTTTGAGGGCGAGGTCGAGTTTATCGCGGAAGAGATTGGCCCCTTCAACGACCGCGTCACCGCCGAAGCCAAGGCGGGCAAGGGCTCAATCGGCGTGCTTGGCGGCCAGCACGGCGATTTCGCGGCGCTGGCGGAGCAGGGGGTGCTGACCGACCTCAGCGACATGGCGACGGAGTTGCAGGATCGCGGCTTCATCACCCAATATCTGGAACTCGGTCGGCTTGGCAGCCAGCAACTTAACTACATCCCCTGGATGCAGGCGACCTACATCATGGCGGCCCGTCGGGACGCGCTGGAGTTCCTGCCGGAGGGGGTCGACGAGGCCGCGCTCCAGACGTCACTGACCTACGACCAGCTTGGGATGTGGGCGAAGAACATCAACGACGCGCAGGGGCCAAAGTTTGGCCTCCCGGCTGGCGAGAAGGGCCTCCTCCACCGCTTCCTGCAAGGCTACAGCTACCCGAGCTTCACCGGCGGCGTCAACACCACCTTCAAGAGCGAAGGCGCCGTTGCGATGTGGAGCTGGCTGAAGGACATCTGGCAGTACACCAACCCGCAATCCGTCAGCTACAGCCAGATGTCGGAGCCATTGCTGTCGGGGGAGGTCTCGCTGGCGTGGGACCATACCGCCCGACTGATCGACGCGTTGCGCCAGAATGCCGAAGACTTCGTGACGTTCCCGGCCCCGCGCGGCCCGAAGGGGCTCGGGTTCATGCCGGTCGTCGCCGGCCTGGCGATCCCGAAGACCGCACCTGATCCGGCGGCTGCCCGCTCCCTGATCGAGTATCTGACTCGGCCGGAGGTCCAGGCAATCACGCTGCGGGAGGTGGCCTTCTTCCCCGCGATCGAGACCGAGTTGCCGGCGGATCTCCCGGAGGGCACACAGCTCGAAGCCACCGCCGTTCAGGCAACGACGACCGCCGAGGGAGCCCTGCCATCGTTGCTGCCGGTCGGCCTCGGGGACCAGGGCGGCGCCTACAACAAGGTCTTCCTCGATTCGTTCCAGAGCATCGTCCTGGACGGCAACGAGATCCAACAGGTCCTGGATCAGCAGGCCGCGAATCTCCAGGCCGTGCTCGATGCGACCCAGGCCTCCTGCTGGTCGCCGGACCCGGCAAGCGAGGGCGTCTGCAAGGTCGGATGACAAGAACGGCAGGAGGGGTACGGAATGCGCCGTACCCCTCCTGCTCTCCTGCCTCCTCCGTGACGCTGGGGGTCGCACATGAAGGGACAACGCCTCGGTTGGGCGCCGTATGCCCTGCTCCTGCCGTCGCTGGTGTTTCTGGCCGTCTTCTTCGCCGCGCCCATGGTCCAGGCGTTCGGGCTCGCTTTTCAGAACGACGCGGGAAACTGGAGCCTCGAATCGTGGCGGACGATGTTCGCGGACGCCCAGTTCCGCGAGGCGTTAGTCACCACGCTCATCCTGATCGTGATCCTCATTCCGGTTCAGTTTGTGCTGGCAATGGCGATGGCGTTGGTGATCAACGCGCGCCTCAAGTGGTCGGGGCTATGGCTCTACATCTACGCCATCCCGCTCGGCATCAGCGAATTGGCGGCGGGCATCATCTGGTTCGCGATCTTCACTCAGCAAGGGTGGCTCAATAGCATCCTCGAAGGGCTCGGCATCCTGGACCGGCCCTACATCTTCTTGAACTACCAGAACCCGGCCTGGCTGATCTCCGCCGTCGTCCTCGCCGAGGCGTGGCGGGCGACCTCCATCATCATGATCATCCTGGTGGCGGGGCTGCAGGGCATCCCGCGTGACTTCTTCGAGGCCGCCGATGTCTTCGGCGCCACGTCCTGGCAGAAGGTCCGCCGCGTGATCCTGCCGATGCTGCGCCCGAGCGTCCAGGTCGCGCTGATCTTGCGGACGATCCTGGCCTTCCAGGCGTTCGCTGTAGTCATCGCCCTGGCCGGCGGCGGGCTGACGGTTCTCTCGTCCGAGGCCTATCGCTGGTACAGCGACTATCGGGATTCCCACGTCGCCGCGGCCTATGCTGGGTTCATCCTGATGTTGTCTGTGGTGAGCACGATTCTCTTCCTCTGGTTGCTGCCGGTGCGTGAGGAGCAGCAAGGATGACAAGCATCGCGCGAGACCTTCCTGCAGCGCCCCGGGTGGATCGCGAAGCGGTCGCGGCGCGTCAGGCACGAGCGCGGCGCCGAATGCTCGGCCGGGGGCTGCTCTACGCGGCGGCCGTGCTGCTGGCGCTCTGGGTGCTGTTCCCCATCTACTTGATCACGATTACGGCGTTCAGCCCGCGCGATGCGGTCTACGACTATCCAAAGCAGCTCATCCCCGGCACCTTGTCGGCAGAGACCATGCGGTTCTTCGTCGACGCGGAGGGAGTGCTCGGGGCGCTCTGGAACAGCGTCCTCGTCGCGGTCGTGACGCTGATCTTCTCGACCTTGATCGGGGCCCCGGCCGGTTACGCGCTGGCGCGCTTTGCGTTCCGGGGGCGCGACGCCTTCCGCCTGATCGTGCTCTCGACGCGGGCTTTCCCGATCGTGATCCTCTCGATCCCGCTCGCCGTCTCGTTCATCGAGTGGGGTATCTACGACACGATCTGGAGCGTCGCGCTGATGCACACGGCGCTGGCGCTGCCCTTCACCGTCCTGATCACAAGCAGCATCTTCATCAGCGTTCCCCGGGACCTGGAGGAAGCGGCGCTGACGCTCGGCTGCACGCCGGCGACGGCGTTCGTCAAAGTCGTGCTGCCCTTGGCCCTGCCGGGGCTGGCGGCCGCCTCGATCTTTACCTTCGTCCTCTCCTGGAACGAGGTCTTCGCGGCGGTGATCCTGACGCTGCGGGAACGGACGTTGCCGGCGCTCGTGCTCGCGGCGTTGAACCAGTCGCCGGTGCCGTTCCGGCTGGCGGCGGGTTGGTTCATGCTCGCCCCGTCGCTCATCTTCATCTTCGTCATTCGGCGCTACCTGCTCGGCCTGTGGGGGCGCGTCTCGCGATGAGGAGGGGCACATGGCTGAGATTCGCCTTCAGGGCATCACCAAGATCTTCGACAAGAAGGTGCGGGCTGTCGACGAGGTCGATCTGACGATCGCCGACCGGGAGTTCATGGTCCTGCTTGGCCCCAGCGGCTGCGGCAAGACGACCTTGATGCGGATGATCGCGGGCCTGGAGTACCCGGAGCACGGTCGGGTCTCGATCGGGAACCGGGACGTTACGGACCTGCCGCCCCGCCGACGCGACATCTCGATGGTCTTCCAGAGCTACGCCGTCTTTCCGCACCTCACCGTCTTCGACAACGTCGCCTTCGGCCTGCGGATGAAGAACATCGCCAAGGCCGAGATCAAGCGCCGGGTCGAAGGGGCGGCCGAGTTGGTTCAACTCGGGCCCTACCTCGAACGCTACCCAGCGCAACTCTCCGGCGGTCAGCGCCAGCGGGTGGCGGTCGCGCGGGCGATCGTGATGGAGCCGGCCGTGCTGCTGATGGACGAGCCGCTCTCCAACCTGGACGCGTTGCTGCGGCTCAACTTCCGAGCGGAGTTGAAGCGGCTGGTGGGGGAACTCAAGACGACGACGATCTACGTCACCCACGACCAGGTGGAGGCGATGAGCCTCGGCGACCGGATCGCGGTGATGCGCGAGGGGCGCATCGTTCAGTGCGGCACGCCGATGGAGATCTACGACCGCCCGGCGAACCGGTTTGTCGGCGGTTTCATCGGCAGCCCGCCGATGAACTTCCTGAGCGGGCGGATCGAGCGCAGCAATGGTCACCTCCAGGTCGGGCTCGGCGATCAGATGCTGACGGTGCCGGCGACGCTCGGCGGGCGGACAGCCGGGGAGGTGTTGGTCGGGATCCGAGCCGAGAACATCGAGGCGGAGGCGGCGCCGGCCGAGGGGGCGATCGCGGCGCGGACTGAGGTGGTGGAGCCCCTCGGTTCCCACCTGCTGGTTACCGCCGCCGTCGGCGACCAGAAGCTCAAGATCCAGGCCCGGACCGACTTCCCGGCCCGGCCGGACGCACCCCTCTGGCTGCGCCCGGAGCCGGACAAGCTGCGCTGGTTCGACCCCGAGTCAGGTCAGGAGATTGACGCACGATGAACGCGAGCGCATCTCCCGCGCCTCCCGTCCCAAGCGATCTCGCGGACCGGGCGGCGGAGGTGCTGCGAGGCAATGATCTCGGGGGCTGGACCAAAGCTGCGCCCCGGCTCTACCCCCACCAGTGGAGCTGGGACAGCGCGTTCATCGCCATCGGTTGGGCACACCTTGATGTCCTCCGGGCTGCTGAGGAGTTGCGGACGCTGTTCGATGCCCAGTGGGCCACCGGCAAGGTGCCCCACATCGTCTTCAACCCGGCGGTGCCGCCCGGCGCCTATTTCCCCGACGCCGCCTACTGGGCCTGCGCCGCCCACTCCCCCGACGCCCCCCCAGCCCCCATTGAGACCAGCGGGCTCTGCCAGCCACCGGTCCACGCCATCGCCGCCTGGCGGATCTGGGAAGTCGCGCAGCGCAAGGGCGAGGCGATTGCCGATGCTCGTGCCTGCCTGACCGATCTCTACCCCAAGCTCCTTGCCTGGCACCGTTACCTGGCCACTGCCCGTGACCCCGAGGGATCCGGCCTGGTCGCCATCTATCACCCCTGGGAAAGCGGCGCCGACAACTCGCCCCGCTGGGACACGGCCCTGGCGGCGGTGACCGTCGGTGACTTGCCCCCCTACACCCGCGCCGATCTCCGTCACGTCACGGATCGCTCGCAACGCCCCACGGATGCCGAGTACGACCGCTACCTCTGGCTGGTGGAGCTGCTTAAACGCGAGCGGTACGACGAGACCGCGGTCTACCCATCCCATCCCTTCCTCGTCAAGGACGTCCTTTTTAGCGCAATCCTGGTCGCGGCGAACGAGGCACTTCTTGAGATCGCGGCGCTGGTTGACGCTCCGGACACTGACCGCGCGACCGTCGCCAGTTGGGTGGAGCGTGGCCGGCAAGGGCTCGATAGCTGCTGGGACTCGGCGCTAGGGCTCTGTTTGGATCGAGACGTGCGCACCGGTCGCCCGGTGGCAACGCGGACCGTGGCGGGCTTTGCGCCGCTCGTGGCCGGTGGGTTGGACCCTGAGCGGCGCGCGGCGTTGCTCGCGTCCCTCGATTCCAGCGCCTTTCTCGGCCACCCCGATCTGCGCTGGGCGGTGCCGCCGAGTACCAGCCCCCATGACTCCGGCTTCCGCCCCCGCAGCTACTGGCGCGGCCCAACCTGGCCCTTCATGAACTGGCTCTTCTGGTGGGCGCTGAAGCGAATTGGCGAGCACGAGCGGGCAGATCGGTTGCGCGTCGAGGCACTGGCGCAGATCGCCGGCGCCGGCTTCGCCGAATACGTCGAGCCGTTCACCGGGGAACCCCTCGGCTC
>JAUJMG010000178.1:5986-7880 GCA_030446955.1 Thermomicrobiales bacterium | reverse complement strand
CGGGCGAGCCGCCCCAGCGGCGTGGCCCCGACCAGATAGTCGCGCACCTGATCCGGGGTCGCGCTCTGCGCCGCCGCCAGGGCGTCGATCATGCGGTCGCCGCGGCCGGTCGCCGCCGCGTTTGGGTTCACCGCGTTGACCGTGATGTTGTCGCGCGCAAGCTCGTCGGCGGCCGCCTTCGTCAAGGCGAGCAGCCCGGCGTTGACGACGCTCGGCGCGGTCAGCAGGTGGTAGGGCTCGTGCCCGGCCAGGCCGATCACGTTGACGATCCGCCCGCCGCCCAGGCGGCGCATCGCCCCCGCCGCCGCCCGCATCATTCGTAGGTAGCCGAACAACTTGAGGTCGACGTCCTCCTGCCAGGCCCTGTCGCTCAGATCCATCAGGCCCCCGACCGTCGCCCCGCCCGCGTTGTTGACGAGGACGTCCAGGCGCCCGAGGGCGGCCACCGCCTCCTCCACGATACGCTGTGCCTCGTTTGCGTGCGATACGTCCCCTTGGATCGCGGTCGCGAGACCGCCCAGTTCGTCAACCAAGGGGCGCAAGCGGTCCCCGTCCCGGCCGACGAGAACGACCCCCGCGCCGGCCGCGGCAAGGGCGCGGGCGATCGCCGCGCCGAAGCCGCCCGAGGCGCCCGTGACGAGGGCGACCCGTCCCTCCAGGTCCAGCCCATCCTTGATGCCCATGACTTGCCTCCTTCACGACTTGCGGTATCTCAACGGGGTATCTCCATGTCAAGATACTTGGGGTAAAGCTAGATGTCAAGAGGTTTGACGTCGAGATTTCGCCCGAGGTAGACTGGTGCCCATGGAACGAGACCACGTCGATCTCATCCTGGAGCAGTGGGCTCGGGAGCGACCCGACCTCGACGCCTCGCCGATGGGCGTCATTGGCCGGACCACGCGCGCCGCCCGCTCGCTGGACCGGGGGTTGCAGGAGGGATTCCGCCCCTTCGGCATCGCCGGCTGGGCCTTCGACGTGCTCGCCACGTTGCGCCGCTCCGGCCCGCCCTTCCGACTCACGCCGACCAAGCTCTCCGACACGCTGATGCTCTCCTCGGGGGCGATGACCAACCGACTCGACCACCTCGAGCGCGCCGGCTTGATCGAACGACTGCCCGACCCCACCGACCGTCGCGGCGTCCTGGTCGCCCTCACGGCCAAGGGCCGCGCGTTGATCGACGAGGCGGTCGCGGCCCACGTCGCCAACGAGCACCGCCTCCTCGCCGCGCTCTCGCCGGAGGAGCAGCGGACGCTCGCCGCCCTGCTGCGCAAGCTGCTCCTCTCTTTGGACGGCGCCGCCGCGCCCGAGCGCGCCTGACGGCGGGGATTGCGGCGCCGCGACATCCCACCAACCACGGCCACCCTGCGGCAGGAGATCCTCCTCCCCATCGGGTGCCGCACCGAATTGGCTGCTCTGGAGCCGTGCGTGGGCACATGTTTCTGAACGATGTCCTCTTGGCGTCGATCTGGTTGTTTGCCCAACGCCTATGGCCTGCCACCGGCGATCGTCAGTGCCAAACGCCTGATGACCGACGCTCTTGAGGGTTTTCCCTCTTTCGCGCTGCCCAGGTGAGTGCTACCGTCAATTCACGTCGGACACGCTCAAACTCGGCGCCATTCTCCCTGGAGCGCCTATGCGCCGGGCGGAGTGGGTGGCGAACCGGACCGGGCTGTCCTCTGCCTGGCCAGGTTCGACGCATCCGGCGCCCCATCCGACCCGACAGGGAGGAGGTTTTCATGGGCGCGCCGCGTTTCCCTCGCCCAGCCCTGCACGTCGCGCCACCTCTTCCGGCAGGCTCGGCCATGACCACCCAACCCACCAACCGGATTCCCCGTGCCACAGGCTCCCTTCCAGCAACCGTCCGCGCTGCCGCACGGTGGGGCGTCGCCGTTCG
>JAUJMG010000178.1:0-5886 GCA_030446955.1 Thermomicrobiales bacterium | reverse complement strand
GGGAACCCCTGCTCTTGCCAGCGCCGGTACTTCCAGAGGGAGATCGCGCGACGGACCTCTCGCAAGCCTCGGCTGTCCATGTTGGAGAGCAGCAGCAGCGTCGCGTCAGGGGCGCGATCGACCGCCTCGATGGACTCGTAGCCATGACGGAGCAGGATGTGGGCAACCCGAGGCGAGAGGTCGAGCAGGTCGACCGAGGGGTGCAGGCGCCGGTGGATCAGACGCCACCCCTCCTCGGCCAGGCTCCAGATCAGGATCGGCGTGCCCATCACCAACCCGGTAGCCGCCAGCCAACCGACGGCGAGCAGCACCGTCGTCGCAAATGCGCCGCCGATGAGCAGGGGGCCGAAGACGAGCAGCGCGCTCATGGCGACGACCGCGAAGGAGCGACGGATGGGGTTGACCGCGAAGGGATCGACAACATCGCTCCCCACGAAGCCTGCTCGATACCCCGCGCTCGCGTAGCCTCGCACTCCACCGCTGCGGCTTGGACCTAACAAAGAGGACGGCACGATCAAAGCCCCTTTTCGCGGGCGAGCGCACCGCCACATGGATCAGGCTTGGGAGATCGCAGCGGGATCAACAGCCAGGGGCGGGGGCGCGGGAGATCAGCCAGTGGCGCCGCGGGAATCGAGCACCCATCGGAATGACATAGCTGCCAGTCGTGCCGAGAGGCCGGCGCACGAATGGCACTATACCGACCTTCTCGTGTGTCGGGCAAGCGTTGCCCAACAGCGCGTCGCGGAGCCTACTGAGTGCCACTCGATGACGTGGAGTTGAGTCAGCCCTCCTCGTAGCCGAGACATCGACATGAACGGGAGCCTCAGCCTCGACTATTCCCACTCGATCGTGGCGGGAGGTTTGGAGGTTATGTCGTAGACGATGCGATTGATGCCACGGACCTCATTGACGATCCGGTTGCTCATCCGCGCCAGCAGGTCATACGGGAGGCGAGCCCAGTCCGCGGTCATCGCATCCTGGCTGGCTACGGCACGAACAGCGCAGACCCGAGCGTAGGTCCGGTAGTCGCCCATCACGCCCGTCGAGTCGACCGGCAGCAGCACCGCGAAATACTGCCAGACGTCCCGCGCCAGTCCCGCTGCCTCGACCTCTTCCCGGACGATGGCGTCGGCGCGGCGGAGCAGGTCAAGGTCCGGCTCCCTGACCTCGCCAAGCAGGCGCACCGCCAATCCTGGTCCTGGGAACGGCTGCCGCTCCACGATCTCGTCCGGCAGCCCCAGCGCGCGCCCGACGGCCCGCACCTCGTCCTTGAAGAGAAACTTGAGGGGCTCGACCAGGCGGAAGCGCATGTCGGCCGGCAGCCCGCCCACGTTGTGGTGAGTTTTGATCTTGGCGGCGGCTTTGGTGTCGGCGGTGGTGCTCTCGATCACGTCAGGGTAGAGCGTTCCCTGGGCTAGGAAATCGAACGGGCCGGCCCTCTCAGCCTCCGCCTCAAAGACGCGGACAAACTCTTCCCCAACAATGACCCGTTTGGCCTCAGGGTCGGTCACCCCCACGAGGCGGCGCAGGAACCGCTCCCGGGCGTCGACGTAGACCAGATCCATCCCGAAGTGACGGGCAAACACCTCCCGCACCAGGTCCACCTCGCCAAGCCGGAGCAGCCCATTGTCGACGAAGACCGGCGTCAGCTGGTCGCCGATGGCCCGGTGGATCAGCGCCGCGGCGACGGAGGAGTCCACACCCCCACTCAGGCCGAGCAGGACCCGCCCGTCGCCCACCCGCTCTCGCACATCCCGCGTCGCGGCCTCGATAAAGGACTCCGGGCTCCAGGTTGCCTCGCAGCCGCAGATCCGGAGCAGGAAGTTCTCGATGATCGCCTTCCCGAGCGGGGTGTGGGCGACCTCCGGGTGGAACTGGAGCCCGACGAGCCCGTCCCGCCCAATCGCGGCGACGGGAGAGTTCGCCGAACGGGCCAGCACCGTGAAGCCCGGCGGCGGCACCTCGATGTGGTCTCCATGACTCATCCAGACCGCGAGATCGGTCGGCAGGCCGGTGAAGAGCGGAGAAGAACCGTCCCCAGCGACCGTGATCGTGGCCGGGCCGTACTCGCGGCGGTCCGCCGGCGCCACCTCCCCGCCGAGGGCGTCCGCCAGCAACTGCATCCCGTAGCAGATGCCGAGCACCGGCAACTGCCGCGCCGGATCCAGCACCCATTCCGGCAGGTGGGGCGCGTCGGGGGCGTAGACGCTCGCCGGCCCGCCAGAGAGGATCACCCCCTTCGGGTGCAGCGGCTCGATGTCCGACCACGGGGCATCATGTGGAACCAACTCGCAGTAGACGCCGCACTCCCGCACTCGGCGGGTGATGAGTTGGCTGTACTGAGAGCCGAAGTCGAGCACCACGACAGCGTCTACGGCCGCCTTATCCGGGACATCCTGCCCCAGCAGGTGAGCCGATTCGGCAATGGGGGGCTCGACCGTCTCGACGTGCCCTTCCGTGGGATCGACAGCGATCCCGTCATCCGGATCAGGAGCAAGCGCGGCATCAGGGTGGGTTGGGGAACTCGAACTCACCTGGGAGGTCTCCTCTCCACGTCCGCGACACGTCGTGGGACCCGAGGCCCATCTCTGCCTGTCTACGGTGAGGTCATTCTACCCGGCGCCGCCAGGACACCGTCGCGCATGACCTCAACCCCTGGGCACCGAAATAGGCTGCTCAGCGTCACGGCGGGATACGGCGGCAGGCAAACCTTCGGATTCGCCTACGTGGATGTGTCAGGCTCGGTGGCAGGAGCGCCGAGGTAGACATAGGAGCGGTCGAAGCTCCAGTCAGAGATGGTTTCCAATTCAATCTCGACCCGGGGGTGGAGGGGATCGATCCGTTTGGTAAGGTGGAGGTCCACGACCGCGCGGTCGTCCAGTCCGAGCGCGCCGCACAAGGCGTCAAGGGCGATTTTGAGACCACCGTCCAGGTCGCGACGCATGGGAGTCTCGAAGTAGAAGGTCAGGTAGACCCCAAGCAACGCATCCCGCAGCGCCGCCTCCGCCCCTGGGGTCACGACGCCATCCCGGCGTGCCCGCTCGATCGCCTTCGTCGCGTCCCGCTTGAACACCTGCGCCGTTTTGCTCAAAACCCGCCGCCGCCCGACGGTGACGTACTGGTTATTGACGCCCGGCGGCAGGGGCAGGGTCAACGCCAGAGAGACCGGCGCTATCGGGCCTGACGGCTTCTCTCCATTGCTCGGCATGCCCCACCTCCACCCCGAGACGGTGCCGCGCAACGAAACGGGACCGTTCGTAGGGACGACCCAGTGGGTCGCCCTGGAGGCGAGACACCGAGCACGGTTCCCGTCGCAGCGCGGCTCAACCAACTCGTCCCGTAACCCTCTGCCCTCCCTGACAGGCGTACGGACACTAGTGTACATCGGCACCACGCGCCTGGAGAACCAACGAGGAACGCGATGGAAGACTCGGGGATCCCACGTCGCCACGGCCGCTAGGAACTGGAGAAACCCGAATCCTTGTCCAGAATCCGGGGGGCACCCCGGGCGTCAGGCGGTGCGGAGGGTCGGATCGAGGGCGTCGCGAACCCAGTCGCCGATGCGGGAGACGCCGAGGGCGGTGACGAAGAGGACCACGCCAGGGAAGACGGAGATCCACCAGCCCGTGTTCGACCCCAGATACTCTCGCCCCTCGCCGATCATCGAACCCCAACTCGGGGTTGTCCTTGGCGGCACGCCCAGGCCGAGGAAGGAGAGCGTCGCCTCCAGGATGATCAACCGCGCCAGTTCCAGGCTCCCGAGCACAATCAGCGCCGAGAGCGTGTTCGGCAGAATGTGGCGCAGCAGGATCCGCCAGTTGCTCGCCCCGACGCTGCGGACGGCCTCGACGAAGCCGATCTCCTTCAGCATCAGCACGCGCGCCCGCGTGATCCGGGCATAGGTAACCCACCCACTCAACCCTACGACGACCACCAACACGGTGAGGCTCGTGCCAAGGACGGCGATCACGGCGATTGCCAGGAGGACGAACGGGAACGCGAGCTGGATATCTGCCACCGTCATGATGGCCTCGTCCAGCCAGCCTCCCGCGTAGCCCGCCACCAAACCCGCCGTCGTGCCGATTGTGCCGCCGATCAGCAGGGCGACGACACCGATCAGGAGCGAGGTCCGAGCGCCGTAGATGATCCGGCTGAGGATGTCTTGCCCGAGACGGTCGGTGCCGAGGAGATACTCGCTGCTTCCGCCATCCATCCAAACCGGGGGATCGAGCCGATTTCGCAACGACTGGTCAAATGGCTCGTGAGGCGCGACGAGGGGCGCGAAGAGAGCGGCTAGCACAATCAGGAGCAGCATTACCCCAAAGACGTAGACGTAGGCCGGCACCGCCTCGGGCCGGAACCGGCGCCGCGTGCGGGCGGCCCTGGCAAGGGCTGCACCTGCCGGCACTTCCTCGCCGTGCGGGGCCGCGAGCGCGCTGCCCACGGCCACCGCCGGCAGCACCCGCTCCGGCTCCTCCCGGGCAGAAGGTCGGGCGCTCATCCGAGCCGGATCCGGGGGTCGAGCACGGCGTAGAGCACATCCACCACCAAATTCACCACCACGAAGGCAACCGCGATCAGAAAGACTCCTGCCTGGACCACCGGGTAGTCCCGGTTGCCGATGGATTGGATGATCAGCCGGCCAATGCCCGGAAGCGCGAAGACGGTCTCGGTGACCACCGAGCCACCGAGCAGCGTGCCGAACTGCAACCCCATGATCGTGACCACCGGCACCAGCGCGTTCCGCAGCGCGTGCCCCCGCACCACCGACCGCTCGCCCAATCCCTTGGCGCGGGCGGTCCGGACGTAGTCCTGCCCAAGCACCTCCAGCATCGCGGAGCGGGTGAGCCGGGCAATGCTGGCCGCGGCAAACGCCCCGAGCGTGATCGCGGGCAGGACCAGCCCGGCAGGGGAACCGAGCCCCGAGGTGGGGAACCACCCGAAGCGCACCGCGAAGAGCAGGATGAGGACGATGCCGAGGAAGAACGTCGGCACGGCCTGACCGACTAGTGCGAGCAGCATCGCCACGTTGTCGAAAATCGAATTCGGCCGCACCGCCGAGAGGATGCCGACCGGCAAGGCGACTAGCACCGCGAACGCGAACGCCGCGGCGGCAATCTGCAGTGTCGCCGGGACACGGTCGAGCACGACCTGCAAGGCGTCTTGCCGATACCGCAGGGACGTGCCGAAGTCACCTTGCACGGCCTGGCGGAGGAAGACGGCGTACTGGATCGGCAGGGGGTCGTTGAGACCGAGACGGTCTCGCAGGGCTTGAATCTCGGCGGGCGGCGTCTCCGGGGCGACCAGGAGCGAGATCGGGTCCCCGGAGAGCCGCGCCACCACAAAGACGACCGTGACCACCCCCCAGACAACGATGACCGTGCGCAGGAGCCGGAGAAGCAGGAACCGTCCCATCTACGGTGTCCTCAGGAAGCAGCACCCGGGACGAGGAGAGGACGGCGGGCACGCCGCATGTCTGACGTCCATGCGACCCACCATCCTCTCCTGTTCCGGCTGCGGAATCCTCGACGACTTACTGCGCCAGGTGCAGGTTGTCGGCGCGAAGGTTGAAGTACTGGTTGGAGAAGGGGTACCACTCGATGGAGTTCGAGACGCCGTAGGACTCCAGCGGTTGGATCACCGGGATCCAGGGCAGGTTCTCGCGGAAGATCTCGAACATCCGCCGGTAGTTCTGCTCCCGAAGCGCCGGGTCCAGGCTTGTTCGGGCCTCCATGCCGAGGCGGTCAAACTCTTCCTGGCGCCAGTAGTCCTGGGCACCGCCTGGGGCGAGAAGGCGCCACATCATGCCATCGGGGTCGTTGAGCGCGCTCGTCGGGTCCGACCACCACATGCCGAGGAAGGTCTTGTTGCTGTTCTTCTCGGCCC
>JAUJMG010000177.1:3872-7892 GCA_030446955.1 Thermomicrobiales bacterium | reverse complement strand
GCCGCGAGCTGGTTCCCCCGCTCGTCGCCGCCTGCCGCATCCAGGGTCGTCGTGACCACCGTGGTTCCGTCCGCGACCCTCAGCACCGATTCGTGAGAGCCGATGGCGTTGTGGTACCGCGTGGGATCAAAGCGGTGCGTTGCCATGAGATCCCCTCATCCTCGCCGCCCAATGTGGCGTCCACGATTTGTGCAAGGCGAGGCCAGGCACAGGCAAATGTGGAGGCGTCCTGAACGCCAGGCAAGGGAATCTCAAGGCGTCCTAGGAGCCAATGAATCTTGGTTAGGGTGAGCGGCGGACCTGCCGCTCGCCGCTAGTCTGCAGAGACGGCCGCGGGAACCGCGGCGTTGAGTGCTTGTCGGAGATCGGCGATGAGATCCGCCTCGTGCTCGATGCCGACGGAGAGGCGGACCAAGGTCTCTTCCACCTCCGCGCCCGTGCCGGCGACGCTGGCGTGGGTCATCATCCCTGGGTGCTCGATCAGGGACTCCACGCCGCCCAGGCTCTCAGCGAGCTGGAAGACTTTGGTCTGGCCCGCGACCGCTGCGGCTGCCTCGTATCCGCCCCGCGTCGTGAAAGCCACCATCCCCGAGAAGTCACGCATTTGGCGCGCGGCGATCTCGTGCCCGGGGTGTCCGGGCAGCCCGGGGTAGAAGACTCGATCAACCGCCTCGTGGGCTTGGAGGAAGGCTGCGACCGCACGAGCGTTAGCGCTATGACGGTCCATCCGTACGCCGAGAGTCTTGATCCCCCTCAGGGTCAGCCAGCAGTCGAAGGGACCGGGCACCGCGCCGGCGGCGTTCTGATGGAACTTGAGGGATTCATAGATGTCCCGATCGTTGCCGATCACGACGCCGCCAACGACATCCGAGTGGCCGCCGATGTACTTGGTCGTGCTGTGCAGCACCAGGTCGGCCCCATGCGCCAGCGGCTGCTGGAGATACGGCGAGGCGAAGGTGTTGTCCACCACCAGTTGGGCTTGGTGGTCGGCCAGCAGGTTCGCGACGCCGCGGATGTCGACGACTTTGAGGTAGGGGTTCGTGGGCGTCTCCACCCAGACCAGCTTGGTCTGGGGCCGGACCGCGGCTCGCACGGCCTCCAGATCGCTCATGTCGACCAACGAGAAGTCAATGGCGTAGTTACTGATCACCTTTGCCATAAGGCGGTAGGTGCCGCCGTAGGCGTCGTCCGAGAGCAGGACGTGATCGCCGGGGCGGAGCAGGTACTGCATGAGGTTTTGGGTAGCCGCCAGCCCGCTGGCGTAAGCCAGCGCCCAGGCGCCGCCCTCCAGGGAGGCGAGCACGGCGTGGAGGGCGCTCCGGGTCGGGTTGTCCGTTCGAGAGTACTCGAAGCCCTTGTGGACGCCGACCGCCTCCTGGACGTAGGTGCTGGTCTGGTAGATCGGGGTGATCACCGCGCCCGTCGTGGGGTCGGGGTCCTGTCCCGCATGGATCGCGCGCGTTTCAAACTCGGCGGCGTCCCAGTCGGTTCCGGTCATGATCAGCTTCTCCTCAGCCATGGTCTTTGGGAGCGGCGACGTCACGCCGCTTCTCGGTGAACAGCTCGCGCTCAGCGGAGCCTCAACGTCAACTTCTCGTTTGCGTCCGACCGTCGTTCGACTGCTGACGAACGACTTTCGGCAATTCCCTGTGTCCTGGACGCGATCTGGCTTGCGGGCCGTCTGATCCGTCCGCGCCGATCCGCTCGCGTTCCTTTACGAGCGCGAATCCTTCCGGTGGTGGGCGACGAACTCCAGGAGGTCGGCGCGGGTCACCACGGCGGTGAGCACTCCCTCGTTCTGGACCAGCACGGCGGGCGAGGCGTCGCCCAGGAGCGGGAAGACGCGCTCCAGCGGCTCCTCGGCGTCGACCAGGCTGAAGGGGCCGTCCATGACGGTGCTGACCTTCGCGCCCAGCACCTCCGGCGTTCGGAAGACGCGGTCCAGCAGGGTCCGCTCCTGGATGGAGCCGACGACGGCGTGGACCTCGATCGCGCCGGGACGGGCACCCGGCTGGCCTGCGCCGTCCGGAGTGACGGTGGAGGCGCCGTCGCGGACCACCGGGAGTTGGCTGATGTTGTGCTCCCGCAGCAGGTCGATGGCGTGCTCGACCGTGTCGTCACACTCGACGGCGACCACCTTCGGCACGTCGCCCTTCCGCTCCGCGACCAGGTTGGCCATCCGGGAGGGCTGGCTGAAGCGGGAGAGGAAGCCGTTCTCCCGCATCCAGTCGTCGTTGTAGATCTTGGAGAGGTAGCCGCGCCCGCTGTCGGGCAGTAGCACCACCATCAGCGCATCAGGGTCGTCGATCTCCTTCGCCGCTTCGAGCGCCGCCCAGACGGCCAAGCCACACGAGCCGCCGACCAGCAGCCCTTCCTCGCGAGCCAGGCGACGGGTGGTGAGGAAGCTGTCTTTATCGGTGACCTGGATGAAGCGATCGACCAGGGATCGATCGAAGGTGCCCGGCCAGAAATCCTCGCCGACGCCCTCCACCTTGTAGGTGTGGATGTTATCTGGGGTGGTGTAGATGCTGCCTTCCGGATCCGCGCCGATCACCTGGATCGCCGGGTTTTGCTCCTTCAGGAAGCGACCGATGCCGGAGATGGTGCCGCCGGTCCCGACGCCTGCCACGAAGTGGGTGATCTTGCCGGCCGTCTGCCGCCACAGCTCCGGGCCGGTGCTCTCGTAGTGGGTGCGGGGATTCATCGGGTTGAAGTACTGGTTTGGCTGGAACGCCTTCGGTACTTCGCGGGTGAGGCGGTCGGCGACGGAGTAGTAGCTCTCCGGCGAATCGCGCTCGACGGCGGTCGGGGTGATCACCACCTCGGCGCCGTAGGCGCGCAGGAGCGCGACCTTCTCCGGCGCGACCTTGTCCGGCATCACGAAGATGCAGCGGTAGCCTTTTACGCACGCGGCCATGGCAAGGCCGACGCCGGTGTTGCCGGAGGTGGGCTCGACGATCGTGCCACCCGGCCTCAGCCAGCCCTTGCGCTCCGCCTCCTCGATCATCCGGATCCCGATCCGGTCCTTGACCGAGCCGCCGGGGTTGAGCATCTCCAGCTTCGCGACGACGGGGGTGCGAATGCCCTTCGCAACGGAGTTCAGCCGGATCAACGGCGTGCCGCCGAGGGCGGCGATCACGTTCGGCCGGATGTCGGCCGTGGCGGGCAGATCCCCGCCCATCGGCGCCATCGCCGACGGGCTGGAAACGGTCGTGCTTGCCATCCGATCGTCCTCTCACCCCAGGCAGGGGTTGTCCTCGACGAGTAGCGGGCGCGACGAGGAGGAGCCCGGCCGCCCTGTGCCTCATGTTACTTCCCGAAGTATAGCATCGGGGGTTGGATCCGCGTGCGATGAGGTTGCCGGCACGGCGGTCCCCCATGGTGCAAGGGCAGGGGTTGCTTTCTAAGGGAGGTTCACCGGTTGCTGCGTCCCGGGGCGGCCCATCGGCCGAGGGTGTGAGGCCGGCGAGCCGGATGCTGCTCGGAGGGACCGGCGAAGATCCTCTAGCGTGGCCTCCCAGTGACGATGAACGGTGCGGCGGCTGATCCCCAGACGTGTGGCAATGGCATTGAAGCGTTCGCCGTCTCGGACGTGCCAGAGCAGAATAGCCCGGCTCGTCTCGGGCAGGCCGGCGGCAAGCGCCTCCAGGATGGCGATTGCTGCTTCCGACGCCGCGGTGTCGTCGGAGAGAAGATCGTGTACCGGCAAGGCGATTCCGCGATATGGACTCCTGCCGTTGAGCCGGCGCACGGCGTCCCGCAGCCGCCATGGGAAGTGGGAAAGGAAGTAAGGGGCGAAGGACGCTTCACCCGTCCATTCGGTGATGAGGTCGGCAAAGACTAGAAAGGCTTCCTGTCCTAGATCGTCGCCGCTCCAGCTCCGATTCAGAGCCCACGAACCACCCCGGTAGCGCCGGACAAAGCGGTGGATTTTGGCCTCCAGCACGGTGTAGAGGGCGTTGCGAGCATCTGGATCCCCACCGCGGGCGGCGCGGGCGAGGGACGAGAGCACACCATCGA
>JAUJMG010000177.1:0-3772 GCA_030446955.1 Thermomicrobiales bacterium | reverse complement strand
GGCGGACTCCAGAACCGGCCGCTGGGCCGGCGCGGCGCTTCGGCGCTCGGAGGCTCTTCGGTGCGGGTTGAATCGGGAAAGGGGACGACGTGGGTGATGATCTCGGTGGGTGTGTCGCTGGCTATCCGGTCTTTCGAGTCGTGCCCAGGGAAGCCGCCCCGCGAAGGTCCAGCAGATGGTCCGCCCCGCAGCGAGGACAGATGGCTTGAACCTGGCCCACCACATGCCAGTAACGATCCCGCACTTTGATGTGGACCCGACCATCGGGATCGTAGGTGGCCAGGAGGACAGGAGGATCCTGGCAGCGACACACCCACCTGAAGATGGAGACATCCTCGCCGCTCCGGTGTCGTCCGCGCGGCGTGCTCGTTCCGTCCATGATTCGCCCTCTCTCGTTGAAATAGAACATATGTTCTAATTGTGGGGGATTCTAGGCAACTATTGCTGGTGTGTCAAGGCACAGGTGTGAGCGGTACGAGGGATCACGGTCACTGGTAGGACCGGTGAGGGCAGGCACCCTGCTGCCGGAACCGCTCTTGCTGAGGATCGGCAGGGAGGAACGATGGTGACGGACGCGAGAAACAACGAGATGCGGATCTATCTGGATGCGGATGCGTGCCCCGTCAAGGAGGAGGTCTATCGCGTGGCCGCCCGCTACGGTGTGCCGGTGGCGGTGGTGGCGAACGCCCGGCTTCGAATGCCGCCGCATCCAGAGGTGGAGTTGGTCGTCGTAGGCGGCGAGATCGATGCGGCCGATGACTGGATCGCCGAGCATGCCACCAGCGCGGATGTCGTGCTCACCGCCGACGTGCCGCTTGCCGCGCGTGTCATGCGGACCGGTGCGACCTGCTTGGACTTTCGGGGCAGCGAGTTCAACCCCAACCGGATCGGCGACGCGCTCGCCGCCCGTGACCTGAACGCCTACCTACGCTCAATGGGCTTACCGGCCTCGGGGCCGCCCGCCTTTCAGCCTCGCGACCGGAGCCGGTTCGCCTCCAAGCTGGACGCCGTGGTCGGCCGTGCCGCTCGTAGCCGCGCGTCCCAGGGTGCGAACAAGCCGACCTAGCCACGCGCTTCGGGCGCGACCCCTCATCGTGCTCCAGGGCTCGGGGTGGTGTTTTACGCGCTAACCACTAGTGGGAGCCGCCGCTGTCCGAGCCGGAGCGGTGCTTCTTGCCGCTGTCGGTTCCTTGGGAGCCGCGCCGGGTCGGGCCGCTGTGGACCGGGTTCTCTCGGCGCTGGTCGCCCTTCTCGGCCTGGGCCCCCTTGCCCTTCTGCTCAGGGTTTCCGGTGTCGCCGCCGCGCTCCCCCTTCGGGTCGGATCCGTTGTCGCGGTCATCGCTGGAGTTCGCCATGCTGCCTCTCGCCTCCCGTCTTCACTCTTGCGAAATGCGGTCCGGGCCGGGGGCCGTGGTTAGGCCCCCGGCTTCGGTCCCTGACATATGCGTGGCGCAACAACCGTACCGGCGGGCCCGCCGATGCCGTCGAACGCCGCCTATGACGCGATCACCGCTCCCACGCCGGCCCCTGATGCCAGCGCGTTGAAGGCCACCACCTCCTCGGTGAGGAGCGCGTCGAAGCGAGCAATCTCCGCCTCGATCCGGCCTGTCAGGTCGGCAAAGACCGCTTCTGACGCGTCCGTAGGGCGGTAGTCGCCGAGGGCCACCACGGGTCGCAATCCGGCCAGCTTCTCCAGCAACCGGACTCCCTCGTTCAGGTTGTCAGCCCAGCCGGGACGCAGGTCCGGCACCAGAAGCGTCTTTTCAACTTCCAGCACCTTGTCGCGCAGCGCCTCGGCGGCAGCCGCCACATTCGCTGTTCCCTCGCGCTCCCGGGTTCGAGTAGCCCACCCGTCGAGTTGGGCCCGCAGGTCGCGCATCCGGTTGATGGTCGTCGTCGTCCGCTCGAGTTGGCGGTGGATCCGCAACAGCAGATCCTCCTGGGCCTCTAGATCCTCCTGCGTCGCGGGCAGGTGGGCGGGCTTGACGATCTTGAACCGCTGGGTCAGTTCAGTCTCCCCAACCTTGAGCGCGACGGTGTATTCGCCGGGCGCGACGATTGGTCCCTCGATCGGCTTCTCGGCCGCCGGGTCGCTCCCCTCGATTTTGGTCACTGGGGCGTAGCGCATGTCCCAGACGAAGCGGTTCCATCCCGCCGCCCCAGGGGCGCGGCGCTCCTCGGCCTTTGGCTTGTCGTCCGGGGTCCGGCTTGAGAAGGAGCGGATCTCCTCTCCGTCCACGCCTCGGAAGCTGAGGGTGATCGGCTCCTCGGGCTGGGCGGGCAGCCGGTACGCGACGATCACCCCGCGCGGCGGGTTCTCTCCGGCGTCCAGGTAGGTCCGCACCGTTTCCCCGTCGGCGGTGGTTTCGACGACGTAGCCGCCGCCGCGGGAGCCGAGGTAGTTCGTCGAGCCGGCGACGTTGGCGCTCCAATCGATGCCGGGCAGGACTCGCAGGGTGTCGCGCGGAGCGAACAGGTAGGGTTCGCCGTCCGGCACGCCGTCGGCGAGGGTGCGGAGCGGGGTCAGGTCGTCCAGAATCCAGATCGAGCGGCCGTGGGTGCCGGCGATCAGATCGCCGTCTTTCACCAGCAGCTCGTGGATCGGGGCCACTGGCAGGTTCGACTCGAAGCGGCGCCAGGTGGCGCCGTCGTCGATCGAGACGTAGACCCCGGTCTCGGTCCCGGCGTAGAGGAGTCCGCGACAGGTCGGGTCGGCGCGGATGACGCGGGTGAAGTCGTGCTCGGGGATGCCGGCGTCGATCCGCGACCAGTGCTGCCCGTAGTCGCGGGTGACGTACAGGTAGGGCCGGTAGTCGTCCAGCTTGTAGCGGGTGCCGGCCACGTAGGCCGTGCCGGGCTCGAAGGGTGACGGCTCGATGCCGCTGATCATGGTCCACTCGGGCAGGTCGGGCGGGGTGATCTCCTGCCAGCTTCCGCCGCCATCCCGGCTGAGGTGCAACCGGCCGTCGTCGGAGCCGGCCCAGAAGACGCCCTGCTCGTGGGGTGACTCTGCAAAGGCGAAGACCGTGGCGTAGGTTTCGGCGCCGATTGCGTCCAGGTTGACCGGCCCGCCCGTCGGCTTGAGGGTTTCGGGGTCGGCGCGGGTCAGGTCAGGGCTGATCGGCTGCCAGCTCTGCCCCTCGTCGGTGCTACGGAAGACGCGGTTGCCGCCGATGTAGACGGTGTTCGGGTCGTGCGGCGAGATGACGATCGGGTAGGTCCAGGCGAAGCGCTCCTTGTCCTCGCTCGCGCCGAGGCCGCGCATCGCCTCCGGCCAGGTGGTGATCAGGCGGATCTGGTCCGTGCGCCGATCGTAGCGCTGGAGGGAGTTTCCGCCGCCCGGGGAGGAGCCAATTGCCCCGACGTAGACGATATCCGGGTCGTCGGGGCGCACGGCGATGTAGCCGCTCTCGCCCGTGCCGGCGATAAAGCAGTCGCCCCAGGTGATGGCGGCGTGCCGGACCTGGCTCGGCACCGCGACGCTGGAGTTGTCCTGCTGGGTGCCGTAGACGAGGTAGGGGATCCGGTTGTCGGTGGCGAGGTGGTAGAACTGGGCGGTCGGCTGGTTGTAGATCGTGCTGAAGGTGACCCCGCCGTTGAATGAGACGTTGGCGCCGCCATCGTTGCCCTGGATCATGCGCTGGTTGTTGCGAGGATCGATCCAGAGGTCGTGGTTGTCCCCGTGCGGGGTCGCGATCTCCTCGAACGTCTTGCCGCCGTCGCTGCTCTTCCAGAAATCGAGGTTGTTGACGTACACCGTGTCGCCGTCCTG
>JAUJMG010000176.1 GCA_030446955.1 Thermomicrobiales bacterium | reverse complement strand
TCCTGGTCGACTCCGGCATGCACCGCAAACACATTGACGACCCGGACGCGACCTTTGGCGGAAGACCCTTCGCCAAGGCGCTGACGCCGATCATGCGGCCGGAGCACGACATCACGAACCGTCTCGGGGAGATCGGCCTCGCCGCCTCCGACATCGACATCCTGGTCAGCACCCACTTTCACTTCGACCACGCCGGCAACCACGGCGACTTCGGCGCCTCACGGATCGTGACCCAGCGGACGGCCTACGACTTCGCCCGCGCCAACCCTGCCGCGTTCCCCCAGGACATCTGGGACCTGCCCAACCTCAGCTACGAGATGGTGGACGGCGACGTGGAGATCGCACCCGGGGTGGAGCTCATAGAGTCGTCGGGGCACGTCCCTGGGCACATGTCGATCCTTGTCCGGTTGCCCAAGAGCGGATCCATGCTGCTGACAATCGACGCGGTCTACGTGAAGGAGAACCTGGAGACCGACAACTGGGCCAGCCAGCGGGATCCCGAAGCGGCGCGGGCGAGCGCCCGGAAGCTGGTCGCCGTCGCCGACAGAGAGAACGCGACGACGATCTACGGTCACGACCCAGAGGTCTGGGCCGACCTCAAGCTCGCGCCCGCGTTCTACGAGTAGGGAAGCCGGGCTGCCCTTACGGAGCGCTGGTTCTCAGCGGGAGGTCATTGGGAATTCGCCATCGTATGGAATCTTTCCGAGATTGGGCGATGGCGATGCGGAAAAGCTTGGCGCCTTCACACGAGGGAGATGGATGGACAACGCGGACAAGAACGCCGATCTGACCGCCGATACGCCCACCGGCTCATTTCTCGAGCGGCAAGTGGAGGAGCCCTCCCCGGAGGGACTCCCCTTCCAGCCCATCTGGGCACGCCGAGAAGCGCTGCCGACGTTCGTGCCGATCCCCGGGTTCTCCATGCAGTCGTTCACCGGCGGCAAGCTGATGGCCAACTGGGTGACCATCGAGCCGCATCAGGTGATGCCGCGCCACCAGCACCCGCACGAGCAAATGGGCATCATGCTGGAGGGCGCGCTGGAGCTGACGCTGGGCGACGAGACGCGCCTGCTCCGGCCGGGTGACGCCTACGCCATCCCGCCCAACCTGCCCCACAGCGCCGTCACCCACGAGGAAGGCTGCGTGGTTCTCGATATCTTCACCCCGCCGCGGGAGGACTACGGGTAGCACCGCCAGGTTGCCGGACCGCCGCCGACGGTGCCGGAGAAGAGCGAAAGGACACCGGCCGCGGCTGCCAGGGGGATCAGATCCGACTGTTTGGGCGCCGTGTAAGGGGCGGTGCTGTGGCCACGACGTGGAGGACGAGCGCCGACCTCCTCAGCGGGAATAGGCGTCACCGCACCATATGAGGAAATGCCATCCTGCCCAACCGCCAGATTGGGCAGTCCGAGCTAGAACCGAGGCCGCCGCTTCGAGGCCCGGGACCAGCGGTGCGGCGCCGGGCGGCTGCCCATGACCTCGGGCATCGCCGCGGCCCGCTCCTGATCGGTCAAGCCGGTCCAGTTGGTCTCGAGCCATGCCCGACGTTCCAGCTGGCGCTCCACCTCCAGCGCATCCCGGAATTCGCCGGCGACCAGGGCGAAACGGATTGTCAGCACAAAGACGCCGCCGAAAAGCAGCGTCGGCCTGAACAGCGTCCAGAAGGCGTCGCGGGCAGGTCCCGGCTCGTACCCTAGAGAGACGAGCGCCACGCCGATCCCGCCCATGGCGACGGCGAGGATGCCCGTCAACAGCACAGCTCGCGAGAGCGCCTCGTTTGCCGCTCGCACCAGGAGTCTAACGTTCCTCACGGTGCGCTCCTTTCCTCCGTGGTCCCCTTTTCCGCCTTATGTACAGATGGTAGAACGTCGACGCGGAACTGGCAAAAGGGAAAACACCCAACGACAACCACCAAAATGCCGGTGTTATGGTTGTCCTTGCATCCGTGAAACGGTGTTAGTCGGTTCTGACGGCCTTTTAGCGTCGCCCGAATCCCTTCGTGTCGTCCGTCACGTGGCGCTTCCCCAACATGGGCGCGCCAGGCGAGCATCGCTGCGGCCGTGCGTCCCCCTCGATCTCGGGTGACGTACGCGCCGGAGCGGCAGGGCCGCAGATAGCGGGCCTGCCGCGAAGTGGGGCGGGAGGTCAGCGAGCATCCTCGACCATGTTCTTCACTTCGCCAGCCAGGTCCCTGGCACGGATCACGGATAAAGCGTTTGGAGCCATGGCCGTCCGTTCCGCCGCGCCTGCGGTCGTTGGCGTCATCATCGCCCCCCTCGCTGACGGAACCACGTACGGGTTTCGTAGACGCAATTCGCCACGAGCACCGTGACGAAACTCACGAGCCAGGCGAAGGCCACCCACCCGACGACCCGCGACTGGTACGGGTCGATGATGTCCGCCGGGGGCTCGACGGCGGCGGGGCCGAAGTGGATCGCGGCGACGAAGAGTGCGCCCGACCCTGTCAGGAGCGCCCAGTAGCCCGGCCCCACCCGGCCCGAGCGGTACAGGGAGAGCCCCAGGAGGATGAGCGGGTAGACCCCGAGGCTGTAGGTGAAGGGCGTGACCTCGGTGGTGAGGGGCCAGCCTACGTGGTTGCCTCGGATGATGTGGTCTATGTGGTGGCCCAGCGAGAGGATTGTCGCCAGGAAGACCAGGCCAGAGAGTCTTCGGTCGCGCATGGGCGAGATGACTACCTTCATCACGTCGCGAGGCAGTTGTCGCCGGCATCGCTCAGCGCCGCTCTCGCCGGTGCTCACTGATCGTCGGACAGCTCGAACGGCCTATCGTCCGTGAGGCGGTGCCCGTTTCGGGCTGATCGAATGTCTGAGGCGAGGGTGCTATCCCCCGACACCATCGAGATGTTCGGCGATTTCCAGCCGCGCGAATATGGGATAGATCGTCGGGGTTCCCTTCGGATCCAGGCTCATCACCCGATCTCCCATGGCCGGGGACCGCTCACAGTCGCGTGAGCAGGATAATCACGACCACGATCACGACCAAGATCACCAGCGGAGTCCCAGGTCGTCCCACTCGCCTACCCCTCCCGCTCCAGCACCCTGGCCAGCACTCGCATCAGCACGTCGCGACTGTCCGCCCCGCTAATCGCGATATGCGCTGGGCGGCGAAACACCTCGCCCCCCGGCGGTGCCGCGAACATGGCATGCCCGCTCCAACGTGGGAGCTGGCCCCGGCCCCGGCCCATGGCCTGCTCGAGGCTCACGCGCCACCCCCGCGCTTCGAGCAGCGCCGTCAGGTCGCCCACGTCAGCATCCGGGTCGATTCCGTGCCGAGCTATGACAGCCCGGGCTTGGAGCACTCTGGCTGAGGTCATCCATCTCCTCCCGGAAAGCGACGACGCTCCCGGGTGCCCCACCACGATGGAGGGGTACCAGCGCCCGGATCCGCGCTTCAGTCGCTCCTGCGGGCTCTGACAAAACGTTGCGCGGCCCCGGGGCAATGATCCCGCGTGTTAGGTGGCGATCCGTTCGCCCCGCTGGATGACGCGGCAGACCGTCCGCTTACTGAGCCCCATTGCGGTGGCCGCCTCTCGGGCAGATAGGGCAACAGCCAGGCCATCGACGTCCGGTGCTAGGGAGAGTCAGCTGTCCGCTTCGTCCGCTGTCCGCTCGTCGGTCCAATCCATCCTAGCCGGAATCATCGCACAAGCAGACGCCGCCCCGAAGGACGCCGCTCGCCACAGAAGCGTTGAACGCGAGCCAGGGCTATCCCTGGAACCCTAACTCGCCCAAGTGTCCTAGAAAATCAACCGCTACCGGTAAGAAGACTGCCTCGAGCTTCGCCTCGAGTCCGTGCGCTGCACGACGGCTGACCCGACGATCGGTCTGGCGGTCTACCTCACGTCGAACGCGGCAGTGTAGACGTGCTGGCGACCGTTGATCGTGAACTGCATCTGCCACGTGCCTGTGCCGGGCTCACTCGTGTCCAGATTGAAAATCTGGCCAGGTCCGCGTCGTGCCGGAAGGCGTCGCCCGGGTTCGCTTGACCGGCATCCTCGGCGGGTGCCGTGCTCGCGCTACCGTTCGCCCAGACCAGGTCTTCCACGGGCAGGACCAGGGAGGCATCGGACAGGTTGGTTCCGGCGCCATCGCACAGCTACGGCTTGATCGGCGCCCCCGCCCGCGCCTTCTACGGATTCAGCGGGTCGTAGAGCAGGCAGACGTCGTAGAGCGTCTCGAGTTGGGTGATGCTCACCAGGTCGAGACAAGCGCCTTAGCTGTTCGAGTTGCCGACATCGGAGGGTGAGGCTCGTCGCGGTGGAGATGGCCCCCACTGGAGTAAGGTGCTGGCCCCAGACTGTGCCGGATCCAGTGCGGCTAGCGTTAATCGGTCCAGCACGGTGCCGTCCCAGGCCACCTGGACGAGGTTGTCGGCCAACCACCCTCTGGGCCGCGGGAAGACCCAGAAGCTGCGTTGATAGCTGACACCTGGAACGGTGGTCAGGGTCTGAGCCATGCTGCTGGCGGTGCGGCAGTCGAGTTCGACGTGCTAGTTGCCCTCCAATGGTGTGCTCGCCGGGTTGTTCTAACCTCGATCCCGGAGCCGGAGCTGGCGGTCGAGCCGGCAATCGAGCCGAGGATCTGGAAGGATCGAGGGGTTCCCGCCGGATCCTCGAAGCCATCGTTGACTACGAGTTCTTTCGAGGGGGAGGCTGGTTGGGAAGTGCGGCCAAGACCAAGGTCAAAGTCAGGGCGAGCACTACAAGCACCCGAGCCCCTACCCGGTCCTGCTCGGAGACGTCTCGCTACCCGTCGAACCATTTGGTGGCCGCGCCCCGACGATGGCGCGCATTGTGATTTCCCAGCATCGCCGCGTCCTTGATCGCTCGGCCCTGCTCCAGCCGCCGGGTGGTATAACGGCGCGGTTGTAAGCCGTGGCGCCGGGTGCTGCGCTTGCCAGGAGAGGAGCCGTCCCTGTGGTCGATCCCCGTTACGAGATTTGGGCGAAGACCCTGGTCAGGTACTCCGTGGATGTCCAGCCAGGACAGACGGTTGCGATCAGTGGGGGAATGGCCGCGGAACCGCTGCTGCGCGCGATCTACCGGGAGGTCCTGGTGCGAGGTGGCTTCCCCGTGCCCCTACCGACGCTGCCCGGGCTGGCCGCGGACCTGCTACGGAACGGCACGGATGACCAGTTGCGCTTCATCTCCCCGCTGGAGCGCTTCGTCCGTGAGGAGGCGGACGTGGCGATCACGGTGATGGCCGAGACCAACACGAGGACGCTCTCTCAGGTGGACCCGGCTCGCCAGACCGTCTTTCAGTCGGCGCGATCCGAGATCTTCCAAACCTTCATGCGCCGCGCCGCCGAGGGCGCGATGACCTGGGTGGGGACGCTCTTCCCGACCGACGCCTACGCCCAAGACGCCGGGATGGCAACGAGCGACTACGCCGACTTCGTCTTTCAGGCCTGCAAACTGGACCAGCCGGATCCGGTGGCGGCCTGGCAGGAGGTCCACGAGCGGCAACAACGCCTGATCGACTGGCTGGCCGGCAAGCAGCAGCTCCACCTCACCGGCCCGGACGTGGATTTGACGCTCTCCATCGCTGGCCGAACCTGGATCAACGCCGACGGCCGTCGCAACTTCCCCGACGGGGAGATCTTCACCGGCCCGGTGGAGGAGTCGGTGAATGGGACGGTCCGCTTCTCCTTCCCGGTCGTGGTAGCCGGAAGGGAGGTGCAGGACGTGCGGCTGCGGTTCGAAGCAGGCAAGGTGGTCGAAGCGAGCGCGGCTCAGAACGAAGCGTTCCTCCTGCAGCAACTGGATACCGACCCCGGCGCCCGCTACCTGGGCGAGTTTGCGTTTGGCACGAACTTTGGGATCACTGAATTCACCAAGAACATCCTCTTCGACGAGAAGATCGGCGGCACCGTCCATATGGCGGTGGGCGCTGGATACCCTCAGACGGGCAGCCGCAACCAGAGCGCGGTCCACTGGGACCTGATCTGCGATCTGCGCCAGGGCGGGCAGGTGGACGTGGACGGCGAGCCGTTCCTCCGCAATGGGGCGTTTGTGGTCTAGGGGCGGCGTTGCATAGGGACAAGCGGAGCGGTGCTCGCAGGCAAGCCTCGGCGCCCGCGGCTCGCTCACGACCTCGTCATCGGGGACGGGCACCCGGCTCTTGCTGATCAGGCCATAAGATCACCGTCACACGACAGGGCACTCTCCGTCGCTGCCCACTCGGAGCAGGGTTCGTCACAAGCCGGAGAGATGCGGCAGGTGGACAGTCAACCACTCCTCGAAGCGCACGGTGTCGGGAAGCGGTACGGCCGCAAGGTCGTGCTGCAGGACGCCAACGTCGCGGTGCGGGGTGGGGAGGCCGTCGCCCTCATCGGGGAGAACGGCGCGGGCAAGACGACGCTCTTGCGCATCTGCGCCGGGCTGCTGGCGCCGGATGCAGGCCAGGTTGCGGTGGATGGCAAAGTGGGCTACTGCCCGCAGGACCCCGGCGTCCTCGATCTGCTGACCGCTGAGGAGCACCTCGTCTATTTCGGTGCGGCCGTTGGCCTCGACCGGCAGGCAGCAATCGCCGAGGGCCATCGGCTGCTGGCGGACTTCGGATTTCGCGGTGGTCGTCGCACACTCGCCAAGGACCTTTCCGGCGGTACCCGCCAAAAGCTCAACCTCTCCCTGGCCCTGCTGGGTGAACCAGCCGTGCTGCTGTTGGACGAGCCCTACCAGGGGTTCGACCACGGCACCTACGTGAATTTCTGGGATCACGTCGACCGCTGGCGAGCGGCGGGAAAGGCTATCCTCGTCGTCACCCACATGCTGGCGGAACTGTCGCGGGTCGATCGAGTGGTGGAGCTGCAGGTCCGTACAGTGGGAGCATCGAGCAACGACACGGTCAAGCAGAGCAGGGGATGATTCGTCCGGCCCGCGTCCTCATCGTCGCGGAGATGCAGGGACGCGACCTGCTGCGGCGTCGCCTGGCGCTGCTGATTCTGGTCGCGTTGCCCCTCACCTTCTACCTGGCCAACGCTGCGGATCCCTACGCGCCCGTTCTGGCAGGCGTCGGCATGTCGTGGGCGGTGGCGGGCGCGGCCCTCTTCGCCGTCCTCGCCGCGCGCTCAGTCGATCCGCGTCTCGTTCAAGCCGGCTTCCACCCGAGGGAACTGCTGCTCGGGCGCCTCCTCCTGCTTGCCGGCCTGGGGCTCATCCTCGCGGCGGTCTGCGCCGTCGTCGTCATCCTAATCTCCGCCCCGCCCCGTCCTCTGGTCGTGCTGCCCTGAGTCGCGCTGGCGGCGCTGATCGGCGTTCCGCTCGGCCTGGCGGTGGCGGCGCTGCTGCCGCGCGAATTGGAAGGGATGCTGACGATCATCGGGGTCGTCGGGATCGAGCTCAGTCTCCCGGCGGGTGCCGCGCTCGCGCCGTTCCTGCCGCTGTACGGGTCAATCAAGATCCTCGCGCTCGCCTCCGGCGACGAAGGGTCTCCGGCACCGTGGCTGCTCCATGGTTTCGGCTATGCCGCCGCGCTCTTCGCGCTGGCCGTCCTGGTCTGGACCCGGCGCGTCCGGCTCCGTCGCCCTACGGTGTGACTCCGACACGTTGCGCCGCCGAGCGGCATAAAACAACGGCCTGGCGAGTAGACCGCCAGGCCGTTCATGCTGGTGACGGATAGGGGATTCCAACCCTCTTTCGCTGAACTCCCATGTTCATGCGGGGTTTCGACCCTTCGTTAGGTCGATGGTCAGGGGTTGGCCACGTGACCCGCCTCCTCACAACATGCGTGAGACAGGGATGGTGGGGTATCGATCGCCGATCCCGGCGGCAAACTGGGATCGACCATTCGGCATAAACCACAGAAGAAGTGCGCCACGAGGGGCACGCGCCGGCTCGTCCCCACCCTACATGCCCGGTGGGGCATTCACCCATTTGCCCGGCATGATCGTCCTGGGACTGCTCAAGGCCTCGCCTGTCGCCGCGCTGTCGTTAGGAGC
>JAUJMG010000175.1 GCA_030446955.1 Thermomicrobiales bacterium | reverse complement strand
CTGCTTCGATCGGCCGGTTAGCGCAGACCGTGAGGACGAGTCCCCGGTCTCGGTAGTAGGCGAGCAGGGGCTCGGTCTGCTCAACGTAGGTCTCTAAGCGCCGTTTGATCGCCTCCGGCGTGTCGTCCTCCCGTTGCACCACTCGCCCACCGCAGCGATCGCAGATGCCGGGACGCATCGGCGGGTTGGTGTCAACGTGGTAGATCGCTCCGCACTGCTCACAGACCCGCCGCCCGGCCAGGCGCGTGATCAGCACCTCCGCGGGTACCTGGAGCTGGACTACCGCGCCAACCCGTTCGTGGCGCTCCATCAGCGCCGTGTCTAGCGCCTCCGCCTGGACACGGTTCCTAGGAAAGCCGTCGAAGAGCGCACCGAGAACGCCTTCTCCCAAACTTCGCCGGCGGGCAATCTCGTCTAGGCGCTCTTCAACGAGGCCATTCGTGATGTCGTCGGCGATCAATTCGCCCCGATCGTACGCGTCTTTGATCCGGCGTCCGAGCGTCGTCTCAGCTGCGATCGCGGCCCGGAAGAGGTCGCCGGTCGAAGTGTGGACGAGATGTAGTCGCGGCCCCAGGCGCTCGGCCTGCGTCCCTTTTCCTGAGCCTTGCGGCCCCATGAGAATCACGTGCATAACGAACAGGCCTTCAGCTATCAGCCCCCAGCTATCAGGCTCCCTCCCTACCGATGCCGGTCCACCCAGCATCGCTTCTGGAGGCGGTCGCCTTCGAGCAACGGTGGACCGGCAGTCGATCGCCGAGGACTGATAGCGGAGAGCTAGCGGATGAATCCCTCGTAGTTGCGCATCATGAGCTGCGCTTCAAGCTGCCGCATCGTGTCGATGGCCACGCCGACGACAATCAGCAGCGACGTCGAACTCAGCAGCAGCGTCTGGACGTTGGTGATGGTGGCGGCAACGTACGGCAAGACCGCCACGGTTCCCAGAAACAGCGCGCCAATGAGCGTGATCCTGGTCAACACCCGTTGCAGGTACTCGGCCGTATTCCGTCCCGGTCGGACACCTGGCACGAAGGCGCCCTGGCGCTGCAGGTTCTCGGGAATCTTCTGCTGCTGGAAGACGACCATGGTGTAGAAGTACGTGAATCCGACCACCATGAAGAAGTAGATCACGTTGTACTGGAAGGTGTTCGGGCTGAAGAACCGCGTCAGTGTCCCGGCAAAACTTCGCACCGACCCGTTGTTGGACCCCTGCAGGAAGCTGGCGATCATCCCCGGGAAGACCATGATGCTGACCGCGAAGATCAGCGGGATCATCCCGGCAGAATTCACCTTTAGGGGAATGTGGGTCGTGTTCCCACCATAGACCCGTCCCGAGCGGACGCGCTTCGCGTGATGCACGGGGATCCGGCGCTGTCCCTCGTTGATCAGCACGACGCCGACGACCGTCAGCAGGCCGATCAACAGGAAGAAGATTGTGCCGAAGATATTGTTGGTGGTCGACCCGCCTGTTACCAATGAACCGATCGAGCCCGGCATCGAGGCAACAATGCCCCCGAAGATAATGATCGAAACTCCGTTGCCGACGCCGTTCTCGGTGATTAACTCGCCGATGAAGACGAGCAGCATCGTGCCGGCGGTCAGCGTGAAGAGGATCGCCAGGGTCGGGAGAAAGGTGTCGGCATCAAAGAGCCCAAAGTTGGCGATCAGCCCTTCCCGGGCGAAGAGGAGCGCCTGGCCGTAGCCCTGAAGGAGCGCCAGCGGGACAGTGAGCCAGTGGGTGTACTGGTTGATCCTGTTCCGGCCCTGCTGCCCTTCGTTCGACAACTCCGTCAGCCGCGGGATGATCGGCGTCATCAACTGCGTGATGATCGAGGCGGTGATGTACGGGTAGACACCGAGGGCAGCGATCGAGAAGTTGGTTAGTCCACTGCCGGAGAACAGGTTGAGCATCCCCAGCAATTGGCTCTGCTCGACGTAGGCACGCAGGCCCTCCCGATCCACGCCAGGCACGGGGATGCTGGCAATGAACCGGAAGATCGCCAGCATCGCCAGGGTGAACAGGATCTTACGGCGCAGGTCCGGAATCCTGAAGGCGTTGACGACGGCCTGCAGCATGGCTCTAGACCCCCTCCGCCTCGCCGTTGCCGTCGGCTGCATGCTGTCCCGTCATGGCCTCTAACCGGCTCGGACCGCCCACCTTGCCGACCCGCGCATCCTTCAACTCAGCATTGAGCGGAAGGCGGCGACTCCGCGGCCGGGCATTCACCCAGCGGTCGGTTCGCTCCAAGACCTCGACGGAGCCGCCGGCCGCGGTGATCCGCTCCCGTGCCGCTTCCGAGAAGGCGTGAGCCGCGACCGTGATCGGTGCCGTCAACTCGCCGCCGAGAACCTTGACCGGAAACTCAAGGCCCCGGGTCACGCCTCGCTCGTGGAGAAGCTCTGGGGTGATCGGCCCATCAGCCCCCAACTGCTGGAGGCGCTCCAGACTCACGATCTCCCAGGGGGTCTTGTAGATGTTGGTGAAGCCGCGCTTGTACGGCAGTGCTTGCTGAATTGGCAGTTGACCACCCGCGAAGCCCGGCCGTGTTCCACCGCCGGACCGGGCGTTCTGGCCCTTTGTTCCGCGGCCCGCCGTCTTGCCATGACCGCTGCCTTCGCCGCGGCCGACGCGCTTCCGCCGGTTGTTGCTGCCCTCGTTCGGACGCAGATCGTCTAGTCGCAATGGCATCGTCGTGCTCTATCTTCCTCGGGTCACGCCCGCTGGGCCTCGAGGGCCGGAGCTAGGACATCGTCCCAGTCGGCCCAACTTCCTCGACCTCGACAAGGTGCCGAATCTTGGTCACCATGCCTCGGATCGACGGGGTGTCCGGGCGCTCGACTGTGTGGTGCATCCGGCGAAGGCCAAGCGCCTTGACGGTTCGCTCCTGATCGCCCGGCCGTCCGATGGTACTTCGCACCAGCTTGATCCGCAGCATGCTGCCAGACGGATTCGTCTGCTCGCTCATCCTTGCTCACTCCTGCGGCCACGTCCGGGGCCAGTCCCACCACGACCTGGCCCACCAGGGCCGCTCCCGCCACGACCGGGTCCACCTGGTCCCCGACCGGGAGCGCCAGCGGTCGGTGCCGGTCCTCCTTGATGCCCACCCAGGCGCCGCTCGGGCCCCCGGGACGAGGCCGCTTCGCCCGCGCTCGGGTACGGCCGGCGAAGCGCACGCTCCCGCCGCCGTCGTGCGGCAACTCCCTCAGCCGACTCCAACTCCTGCAGCGCCTTCAGCGTGGCGCGGACGACGTTGACCGGGTTGTTGCTGCCGAGGGACTTGGTGAGGATGTCCTTTACCCCCGCCGCCTCGACCACGGCCCGGACCCCCCCGCCGGCAATCACGCCCGTACCTGGGGCCGCGGGCTTCAGCAGCACCCGGGAAGCACCGAAAGAGGTCTGCACCTCATGCGGGATCGTGGTGCCATCCAAGGGCACGCTGATCATGGTCTTCTTGGCCGCCTCGACACCCTTGCGGATTGAGTCCGGCACCTCGCCTGCCTTGCCGATTCCGGCTCCCACGCGGCCACGGCCGTCCCCGACCACAATCATGGCGCCGAAGCTGAAGCGGCGGCCGCCCTTGACCACCTTCGAAACTCGATTGATCTGAACGACGCGCTCCTCGTACTCGCTGCCGCCTTCATCACTGCGGCGGCGCGGTCCGCGGTCGTCCCGGCTCCGATCCATACCCATGCCCTACTCCGTCCGTTGATGATCGTCCGCTCGGATCTCGATCGTCGTCCGGCGACATGCCTCGACGCCGTATCTCTATCTCATAAGTCTAGAACTGAAGACCGCCCTCTCGGGCGCCTTCGGCCACGGCGCGGATCCGGCCGTGGTAGAGGAAGCCGCCGCGGTCGAAGACGACGGCGTCGAGTCCGGCCTGCTTGGCCCGCTCAGCAATGACCTGGCCCACGACCTTGGCGCGTGCGGCCTTCGGCGCGCCCTCGCCGGCCCGCTCCTTCACCTCAGTCTCTAGATCGCTGGCCGCGACCAGAGTGTTGCCGGCAGTGTCGTCAATCACCTGTGCGTAGATGTGCGCCGAGGAGCGGAACACATTCAGACGTGGCCGCTGCGGGGTCCCGCTGACCTTCGCCCGAACGCGAACGTGTCGTCGCTTCCGGATGCTCAACTTCTTCCGAAACTTCACGCGTGGCATGATTCGCTCCTGCGCTGCGAGGGTGAGCAGTCGAGCGTCGAGCAAGAGACGGATCCATGAATGGATCCCATCAGCCCGGCACCTCGACGCCAGCCTACTTCGCTTTACCCGTCTTACCGGCCTTGCGGCGGACCACCTCGCCTTGGTAGCGGATGCCCTTGCCCTTGTAAGGTTCCGGTGGGCGCTGCCGGCGAATCCGGGCTGCCTCCTCACCGACCGCTTGCTTGTCGATCCCCTGCACCGAGATTCGCGTGATCCCGTCCAAGGCGTAGGAGATGCCGTCCGGCGGCTCCATCCGCACCGGGTGGGAGTAGCCCACGCTCAGCACCAGAACGCGGCCATCCATGGCGGCCCGGTAACCGACGCCTTGGATCTCCAGGTCCTTGCGGTAGCCCTCGGTCACGCCCATGATCATGTTATTGAGCAGCGTCCGGGTTAGACCATGCAGGGAGCGATGCTCCCGTGCGTTGTCCGGCCGGTCGACCATGATCGTGCCATCCTCGCGGGACAGGGTGATGTCCCGGTTGAATGTGGAGGTCAACTCCCCCTTCGGGCCCTTGACGCGAACCACGTTCTCGGCATCGATCTGGACGTCGACGTTGGCCGGCACCGTGATCGGCCGGCGTCCAATTCTCGACATCGTCGTCTCCCTTGCTCCCCCGCGGCCGTTCCATCCCCATGCGGGGAAAGGTTTTCCGCCTGTCTACCAAACGGTGCAGAGCACCTCGCCGCCGATCCCTCGACGCCTCGCCTCGTAGCCGGAGAGCACACCTTGCGGGGTGCTGACAATCGCGACCCCAAGGCCGCTGCGCACGCGGGGGATGGCATCCTTGCCGGCATAGACGCGCAAGCCGGGCTTGCTCACCCGCTTGATCTCGCGGATGGTATGCCGCTTATCCGGACCGTACCGCAATCCAACTCGAAGAAGGTTCTGAGGACGCTTCTCGATCACCTCAAAATCGGAGATGTATCCCTCTTCCTTGAGGATCTTCGCAATGGCGACCAAGATCTTGGTGGCCGGCATCGTCGTCTCGGTGTTCCGCGCCATGCCGGCATTCCTGATTCGCGTCAGCATGTCAGTGATTGGGTCGTTCACGCTCATCCGTGCTCTCTCCGTCTCGAAGCCGTCAGCCGGCGGTCCGAACCGCCCGCTCGCGCCTGAGCGTTCTATCCTGTCCTACCAGCTCGACTTGGTCACGCCGGGGAGGCGACCTACGGAGGCCAGTTCCCGGAAGCAAATCCGGCACACCCCGAACTTGCGCATGTACGCCCGGCTCCGGCCGCAGAGCTTGCAGCGGTTGACCGCCCGTACTTCGAACTTCGGCGGCCGTTGCGCCTTGACGATCAACGATTTCTTCGCCATGTCTCCTCCTACCTGTGTGTCAGCCGTCGAACGCCAGCCGTTCCACTGGCGCGACCTGTGCAAGGCCGTCTCGGCTCTGCCGTCTCCGCTACCGCTCGCTCCTGGCGAATGGCATGCCAAGCATCGTCAGCAGCCGGCGGCCTTCTTCGTCGTTCCGCGCGGTGGTGACGAAGCTCATCTCCAGCCCGCGCGTCTTGTCGATCCGGTCGTAGTCGATCTCGGGAAAGGCCAACTGCTCACGAAGGCCCAACGTGTAGTTGCCTCGTCCGTCAAAGGAATTCGGCGATACACCCCGAAAATCCCGGATCCGCGGCAACGTGATCTGCGTCAGCCGATCCAAGAATTCGTACATCCGGGGGCCTCGAAGCGTGACCATCGCCCCAATCGGCATGCCCTGGCGCAGCTTGAACGCGGCGATCGACTTCTTCGCCTTGGTGACCACGGGCTTCTGCCCTGTGATCGCCGTCAGATCCCCGACCGCGGCGTCGATTGCCCGGGCATTCTGGATCGCTTCGCCGAGCCCGATGTTGATCACGATCTTCTCGAGCTTCGGCACCTGCATCACGTTCTTGTAGCTGAACTCCTGCATCAGCGCCGGTACCACCTCTTCGCGGTACCGATCCCGAAGCCTCGCCATCATTCCACCTCGCTCGCCGATTCGCGGCCTAATTGCCGCCCCGGCCCTATTCACTTCCCAACGCTGGCGTTGCTCGCCTGGTCTGCCCATCGGGCGCTCAGGCCGCCATTCCACTAGAGAGCTATCCGAGGACTCGCACCACCCCGGCCGCTGTTAGGCAGCCGGCCGAGGAATGGTCTGCTCGCACTTCTTGCAGTAGCGCTCGTTCTTGCCCTCGGCGTTCTCGCGCACGCCAACACGGGTCGGCTGCTTGCAGTTCGGGCAGACCAGCCGCACGTTTGACACGTGCAGCGGAGCCTCCACCTCGACAATCCCAGCCTGCCGGGCGCGTCCACGCTTGATGTGCTTCTTGACGATGTTGACGCCCTCGATCACCACACGATCGCGTTCGAGGAGGTTGACACGGACAATGCCGCGCTGCCCCTTGTTCCGCCCGCTGGTGACCAGGACATCATCGCCCTGGCGAATCTTCCGCATGACCCCGTTGCCTCCGTCCGTTGTGCGTTTTGCGCGTTCCGTATCGCGTCCCTATAGGACCTCAGGCGCGAGCGAGACAATTCGCATGAACTGACGCTCTCGTAGCTCCCGGCCCACAGGACCAAAGATGCGAGTGCCGCGCGGGTTGCCCTGAGGGTTGATCAGGACAGCCGCGTTGTCATCGAACTTGATGTGGCTCCCGTCCGGTCGGCCGTACTCCTGAGCGGTCCGAACGATCACCGCCCGGACGACATCGCCCTTCTTGACGCCCGCGTTCGGCTGCGCCTGCTTCACCGACGCGATGATGGTGTCCCCGACGCTGCCGTACTTGCGGGACGACCCGCCGAGAACGCGGATGCACATGATCTCCCGTGCTCCGCTATTGTCCGCGACCCGGAGTCGCGTTTGTGGCTGAATCACCGCTTCGCCCTCAACCTGGGCGCAGCACGTGGCGCCCCTAGTGTCCGTCCGCCTACCGTCCCCGGCAGTTGTTCAATCTAAATTTGGACCCCGCGCTCCATGATCTCCCGCACAATCCATCGCTTGCGCTTGGAGAGGGGACGGGTTTCCTCGATCCGAACGATGTCGCCCGGCTTGCAGAGGTTCTGCTCGTCATGCGCGAGAAACTTGCTGGTGCGGGTAATCCGCTTCCGATAGAGCGGGTGGCGCCGCACGTAATCCACGGAGACGACAACCGTCTTCTCCATCTTGTCGGAGACGACGCGACCAACCTTCTGGGTCCGCTGCTTCGTCTGATAGGGTGTCGCCTCGGCGGCCGCTCCCTGCGGAGCAGCCGTCTGCTCGGCGGTCGTCATCTCGGTGCTTGTCGTCGCGTCCGTCATCTATACGCTCTCCGCTTCGGTCCGCCGGTCACCGGCAGGCCCGTGCGCGCGGGCCAGTCCGTCTACCGGTACCGGCTCCGCTCGCGCTTGGTCGTCCTTGGGCGCGGGGCCTCGCCCGCGCGAATTGCCTCGTCCAGCACCCGTTCCGTGCGGATCGTGTGAATCCGGGCAATTGTCTTCCGAATCTCCCGGATGCGCGCGGTGGCCGTTAGGTTGCCCACCGCTTCCTGGAACCGCAAGTTGCGCCACTCCGTGTGGAGTTCGGTCAGCTGTTGGTCCAATTGAGCCGCATCGAGAGGGCGAAGTTCGGCCGCTTTCACGCGGTCACCTCCTCGGCCACAGCCGGCGTCCCCGGCGTTTCCCGGATCACGGTGCGGCACTTCATCGGCATCTTCATCGCAGCGCGGGCCAGGGCTTCCTCGGCCCGGTCCTGGGGCACGCCAGCCACCTCGAAGAGGATCCGGCCTGGCTTCACCACAGCGACCCAGAACTCCGGGTTGCCCTTGCCGGAG